>CAVAGO010000098.1:0-6668 GCA_963588075.1 bacterium
GGATTAACTGTATCTTTTATTACTTCTTTTAAATTAGTTCCATATTTAGTATTTATAACATAAGCTTTAGTAGGATCATCAAGTACAACAGTTATATATCTTTGACTAACTGGTAGTTTATCTTTTAAAGCAACAAATATTTTATATAATGAAACAGTATCTAAGAAAAGTATTTCTTCTAATTTGTATTCATTAAAATATTTTTTAGCAATAACACCATTAGTATTATAAGGGAATACTTCATTAACTACTATAAAGTTAATATTAGGATAACTACCTATTAATGTTTTAACTGCATATACATTGTTATCATCATATTTATTAAGTAATAAATAAGCATCTAAGTTAAATCTTCTTGATAATAAGTTTATTGTTTCTAATAGATTTTTTACATTATCTTGGAATAAATAGTTATTATTGAATTGATAAGGTTCTATATCCATACCATTAACAACTAATATTTTGCTATTAGTTTTTAGCTTATTAACTATTAATCTATTTTCAAATGATATACCTAGATTTTGACATACATTTAGTATTTCATCTTTTTTAATATCTTCAATGCTAGATAGTGCTTCTTCACTATTCATAGTTGAATCAGTTTTATCATTAGTAATAACTAATGAATCTTGTTTTCTTTCAACAGTTCCTGATACCGTAGCATATGTTTTAATTCCTGTAGGTGATTCAATTAGTAATTGATTAACATATACGTAATCATTTGTATCTACATAAATAGAATCTCCTTCTCTAAAGAAAACTTCTACAGTATTAGGAATTAAATATTCTTTCTTTTCAACATTTAATTTCTTTTCGTCATTATTGAACTTGTAAGTCAGTTTCAAATAAAACACCACATTTCTATTCTTTATTATATTTACTATTTAAATATTTTTTTAATTCTTCAGCAACATTGGTTGGTAGTATTTCTTCTAATTCTTGAATTGTTGCTTCATTCATTTTTGCAACACTACCAAATTTTTTTATTAGTTGTTTCTTTCTCGCTGGCCCTATACCTTCAATATCATCTAGAACACTACTTATACTTCCTTTACTTCTAAGGGTTCTATGATAATTAATTGTAAATCTATGTACTTCATCTTGCATTCTTGTCAGATAATGAAATACGTTACTCATTCTATCTATATTAATAACACTTAAATCGGAAGAAATCAAGTCATTAGTTCTATGTTTATCATTCTTTTTTAGACCAACTACCATAATATCTAAGTGTAATAGTTCTAAAATTTCTTTAGCAGCTCTAATTTGATTCTCACCACCATCGACAATTATCAATTCTGGAAGACTAGTTTTATCTACTAAAGCTCTTTGATATCTTCGATATAAAATTTCTTTCATTGTATTATAATCATCATTTACATCTACTGAAACTTTGTATTTACGATATTCATTCTTAGCTGGTTTACCATCTATAAAAACAACCATTCCTGATACCGCAAAACTTCCAAATAAATTCGAATTATCAAATACATCAATTCTATAAATCGAATCTAAACCTAATAACTGAGCAAGTTCTTCGTTAGCTTTACTTGTTCTAGTCTCATCCTTTTGTATCTCTTCAAATTTATTATTTAAATTTAATTTTGCATTATCAAAAGCCATCTTAATTAAGTCTTTCTTAACGCCCTTTTGTGGAACTACAAAATTAGTTTCAACTACTGATTGTAGATTTTCTACATTCAAAGTATCAGGAATCAATATTTCCTTCGGAATCTCATTCTTACTATAAAATTTAGCTATATAGTATTCAACATCATCCTCAACATCCAGATTAATTGGAAATATCTCATTCTTATGATTTAATAACTTTCCATTACGAATAAATAATATTTCAATAGACAAATACCCATTATCAACATAATAAGCAATTACATCTCGATTAACAAAATCATGTAATTCAACTTTCTGTTTATCAAGTACTATATCTATATATTCTAGTTCTTTCTTTAAATCTAAAGCCATCTCAAAATTTAAAGCTTCACTATATTTATTTATTTTATCCATAATTTTACTTCTTAATACATCATCATTTCCTCTTAAGAAAGAAAGTATTTCATTTTCCATCTCTTGAACTTTCTCGTTATCAACTTTTTTACTACAATATCCTAAACATTCCCCAATATGATAGTAAAGACAAACTTCTTTAGGATTACCTTCACATTTCTTTAAAGGATACAATCTATTAAGCAGATTAACTATTCTTCTTGCTGCATAAGCATTAGGATAAGGCCCAAATAACTTCTTTCCATCTTTCTTTCTTATATTAAGATATCTTGCTACTTTTAATCTTGGATAAGGTTCACTAATATACTCAATATAAGGATAACTCTTATCATCAGTTAACATTATATTGTACTTAGGATTAAACTCTTTAATTAAATTAATCTCTATAATAAACGCTTCTAATTCTGAAGAAGCAACTATATACTGAAAATCTTCAATAAGACTAACCATCTTAGCAGTCTTTCCAGTATGTATTCTATTAAAGTAAGAAGATAATCTTTTATTTAAATCTTTAGCTTTACCAACATAAATAATATTACCATTTTTATCTTTCATTTGATAAGAACCTGGTTTATGTGGAACCAAAGCTAATTTATCTTTAAATTTCATCATCAACCTCCTTCTTTAATAGATAATTATATAATCCTATACATCCTTGATATATTTCTTCATAAGCCGTCTCAAAATCACCTGTATACCAAGGATCATCTATATCTTTAATATTATCTGTATATTCTAATAATAAGTGTATCTTATCATCTATATCAGGTCCCAAAATACGTATAACATCTCTTTTATTTCGTTCTTCCATTACGATAATATAATCATATAATTTATAATCTTCTTTTTTTATCTGTGTTGCTTTATGACTTTCACAAGTAATTCCTTCTTTTATAAGTTTTCTCTTAGCTTGCGGATATATATCATTACCAAGTTCTTCCATACTAGTAGCTCTTGATACACAACTAAACATATATCTTTTATTATTTTTATAGATAATATCTTTAAAAATCATTTCAGCCATTGGACTTCTACATATATTTCCATAACATACAAACAGAATATTATACATATTATCACCTTACAACATTATATCATAAAACATACATATTTTTATGTAATATCAACCCAAAAATTAAAAAAACTGTACTCAAAGTACAGCTTTATTTTTTTAAAGATTTCTCAGTATTAGTATAAGATGTTATCGAACTATGAACCATTTCTGTAAATAATTCTGGAGATACTGGTTTATTTAAATCATCATTTTCATCTTTCAATAACGAATCAATATAATTAAATTCCTTATTATCATCATATTTTTTTACTATTTCTAAACCTTCTTTTAAAGAAAGTAATTTTTCCTTTTCATTCATCATAGTGTAACACCTTCACTCTTCTTCATTTCTTGTAGTTCTTCAATAAATTCTTCCATACTGAATATTGCTTCATCACGACGTTTCAATATCATATCCAATATTTCATCAACTCGATACTTATCTAAACCCGTTGCATAATCTCTAAACATATTTTTATAATCAGCATCACTTAATAATTTAACTTTCTCTATTGTATCAGTAACAACAGATAAATCAAGGTCTATTTCACCATTTTTATATCTGTTAAATAAAATTTGATAAATAGGAATTCTATGTACTCGATTAGGTGTAAACGAGTAATCAGCTTTTAATGATTGCGGATCATCCATAAATCTAAACGATTGTTCTTTATCAATTCCTCTTACACAATTTGAACTATCAATAATAAAATTACCTACAAAGCAATCAAAGTTGCATAATAAGAAATCTACAACATATTCTCTTAATAACGCAGAAGAATATTGGTAATCTAATGCCCCTCCATTACTAACCCAGTCTTCTAAGACTTTAGAATTTTCTGAACTAACCTGAACTAATTCTTGCTTAGAAATTTTCATACTTCCACCAATACTTTCAACTTTAACAGCTGTTGATGGTGATAAAAATTCTTGTAATCTTGAAGCTGCTTCTTGTATATCAGCTCTAAATGGTTGCGATTCATGTTTCTTTTTATCAACTGCTGGTTTTAATAAATAAGTATTATCTCCTTCTTTATATTTATACATAATACCAGACTCACCCATCGCTGCAGTCTCTAAAGTAATTATTTCTTCTTTTGTACATCCCTTTAGTACTGAAAGAGTTTTTCTATATACGCCAATTCTCGATAATTCTTTCTTACAATCTGGTAAATCAACAATAATCTGACCAACAACAGATTCCATTTCAATCAATGATTTAGTTAAGAATTGGAAAGAAATCTCCCCATTACGATATTTTGTGTTTAAAACATCCAAGCAATAATCGATTTTGTTTTTAATTCTTTCTTCTGGCGACTTAGTTTTAATACCATCAATAAATATCGAACGCATCGCCTCAAAATTAGGATTATACATAAATTCTTCTTTAGCTTTTCTTAAATCTTCTTTCTTCTTTTCATCATAAGCT
Organism: bacterium; assembly: GCA_963588075.1. GTDB lineage: Bacteria > Bacillota_I > Bacilli_A > RF39 > UBA660 > Coprovivens. The sequence goes on from CAVAGO010000098.1 coordinate 4,509, forward strand.
TTAATATTAAATTTAATAATCGGAATATCAACTCCCAATTTTTCTGAGAAGAATTTGGCTGCTCTAATCGTATCTTCATTAGGAGTATCTCCAATACAAGCGAATGCACAAGGCAACATACCTTCTCTAAAACCTGCAACTTCATTATAATCACAATGTTTAAAACAACTACATTGATTTAAAGCATCAATATTAGTAAATGAGTTTTTACTTGCAGTTGGTTCCATTTTATAACCGCCATGTTCTACATATAAATCTCGACCATTCATAAATAACATAAAGTTTTTAGGTAAATCATTAAACAAATATATAACACCATTCGGATTAGTATTTTGAAGGAACCAAAATCCTTTATCTGAAATACTTGAGGTAGATAATGTCGAAGCCCCTTCTAATTTTGTCCATAAAGAAGGATCTTTCATTAATTTTTCAGCAAATCCATTCATATTTTGATCATAAGAATAAAGTCTATGTGCTAAGAAGTTAAACTTCTCTGAATCCATTTCAATAATCGTAACACCATAAGGATTACTTGGGTCATCTTTCTCTAATCTATCACTTTTAATATCTTCGATTTTAGTAAGACGTCCATTAAATTGATAATTATGAAGTTTTCTTATTTTATTTATTATCTCTCTTACTTCATCGCAATAATCAAGAGCTCCGTCTTTTTCTCTCATAAATTTTGACATCAATTCTTTTAATTCATTAATATTCTCAGATTCAATAACTCTACTCATTAAGATAATAATACTTACATCTTTTTTAGTATAAAAACATTCTTCAAAAATTTCTTTTGCTTTTTCTTCCCCATATTGTTTAATAATATCTTCTCTAACAACTTTCAAATTAGGGAAATTTCTTAATTGGAAGTTATTAAAATCAGTAGCAAGTAAAGATACATTATTATAACCAAACAAAGTAGCTAAAACATTTTTTATTTCATAAATATCATCAGTATTCATTTTTTCTTGCCAGAAAATTTCAGTAGATTCATCATATGCAACTAATTCATCGTAAGAATTAATTCCAAAGACATTTTCACCAATAATAATTTTTCTTAAATTACGTACATCAGTTTCTGTTAATTCATCTTTAAAATCAATAATATCAGTAACTAAAGTTTTAATTTTTTCAAAATATCTAAAAGCATAATGTACACGTTTATCATCAGCAGCAAATATATTATATTTGCAAATAATATCATAATAGTCAGTAACCAATTTTTCGTTATGTTCTTTAATTTCTTTAGCTACCAAAGAAGCTGCTGGTGTATTATATTTAATAATATCTAAAACAAAATCTACACCAAATAACGGATAAATATATTTAACAACATCGTAATTAAATATCGGATTTTTTTCTAATGTATTTAATTTCCCTGTCTTACTCAAAATATCCAAAGCATCTTTTAAAACAGTACGGATTTCAATATCAAACATTTCAATGTCTAAATACGGTAAAGCCATAACAATCTTTCTAAACGTTGCTCCATCTTGACTAATTAAATTATTATTGCTTAAATTAATACCTTTCGCAAAGACATCTCTTAATCTTTGATCATTTTTATCCAATTCCACAGAATGATTTAAATTACTTAAAATATAATCTACTACAAATTCACAATTCTTTTGATTATTCATATCAAAAGTATCAAAATGAATTACTTTAAGTATTTTAGGTACAGTTAAATAGCTTCTTCCAATCAATGATAAATCTCCAATATGAGCAAAAACATTTGCATTAAAGAACTCATCTGGAACAGTAAAGAACGCTGTTGGATACGTACGTATAGCTGCAATAACTAATTCTTCATCAAGTTCTATTATCGAAGAAATACGGTTAATTAAACTACCATTTGAACTTAAAGCTTTACAAACTAATTCTTTAAATCTTTCCATATCATTAGGAAAACTAAATATTAAATCAATATTTACATCTAATAAACTACTACAAATATCAAAATCACTTTTTAATTCCTCAGGTAAATAATGATATACAGCTCCAAAATTATATGAAACAAGTTTTAAAGCAGTTTCTTTATCAGTAATTAAATTAGGAACGTATTCAAAAACAATCGGATAATCAAACAAATGCTCCTTAGCAAATTCAATAATTTTCGGATTTTCAGCATCAACATAGCCAAAGACATTTGCATCA
>CAVAGO010000098.1:6716-7494 GCA_963588075.1 bacterium
GCATCAAGTTTAATCGCAACTTCTAGAATTTCTAAATCATTCCTAAATTCAGAACTTAAATAATAATATAAATTATTAACTGAATCTAAATTAGGTAATCCCAATAAATTCAAAATAAGTTCTTTATTATCTAAAATACTTGGAATATATCTATATAATTGTGGATATTCATAAATATGTTCTTTAACCATATTTACAATATCTACATCATTAACATCAGCAAACGTAATATAATACATCGGATCTTCTAAGAAATATTTTTTAGCTATTTCATGTTTTTTCTTTAATGCCGCTTCAGACCCAATTAAATAATTATCAATCCAATTAATAATAAGTTTTTTATTTACAGCAGTTTCAAATATCTCATTAATCACTGCAAGAGATGTCTCATCCTTAGGTAATTCATCTAGCCTCAAAGACAACAAGAAACTTTCCTTATTAGAAAAATCATAATTCATATATTTAGAAGTATCTATTTCAAATGAATCTAAAAACATTTTAATTTCATCACGTAAATACCAGTTATTTCTAATAAATAAAGCAAATTCATAAATAAAATCATATTTATCATTATTATAAAGTTCACTAAGTACATCTTTAAATAAAGTACACAAAGGACTATCAACAGTATTAATCAAATCATTTGCCATCACTAATAGAGTTTTAGTACCTAAATTAACAAGTAAACTCTTATCTACATTAATATTATTTTTTAAAGCAACTTTAATAATTGAAGATGAAGTCTTATCAGAAAACTTATATCCAGTATTCAAAGCAA
>CAVAGO010000099.1:0-7408 GCA_963588075.1 bacterium
AGTTTAGGACATTTAAAGCATTGTTTAATGCTACTATAACTTGTTCTTCTTCTACTTCAGAAACACTTGGAGATTGAGAAGATAAATAATTAAATATAATATCTTTATCTGATGCATTTAGATTCTTATAATACTCTAAGAATTCTGGAGTTAATTTAAAGTTAGAAAACTCATGATGAGTAGCTACTTTTATAGATTGTGTTTCTTCTGTTTTTACTTCTAATTTACCTTTATAAATCATTTTTACCATTCCCTCACTGATAGAATTTAATTTATCATAAAATGATTTATAAAACAATATAATTGTCTTGTATTTTAGAACATCTTATCAACTGAACTAGGGACTTTATCTTTTAAAATAGTATCAATTATCTTATCCTCTTTTTCTTTAGTAACTTGTTTACCTGTAAGAGATGATAATGTAGATATTACCTCTCTTAAAGTTTTCTCATCTTTTAAATTACCTTTTTGTAACTTAGTAGCTAAAGTAATAATAGTATCTTTATCTACTTTAGTTTTATTTTCGACTTTCTTAAAGAATTTATCATCAAAATTCATATAATCACCTATCATATTTTATGTATATAATTTATAAAAGTGAACACAATAATAATGGTGATGATATGAGTACAATAGATTGCAATGTTAAAGATTGTGCATTTTGTGTAGATGGTTGTAAATGTAGTTTAGAAAATATACAAATAGTAAAAGATATTAGAAATGAAAATTCAATGTATAATACTATTTGCCAAAGTTATGAAGAAGAACAATAAACTCTTCTTTTTTTATGACTAAATACAGAGCTTTTATGATATATTAGTTTTAGAGGTAGTGATATGAAAAGATATTTTAATAATAATGGGAAATACTATTTATTTATACTTATAATTATAATATTATTGGGAATAACGATTGGAACAAGTTATATTCTTAATTTAAAAAAAGGTTTTACAATTGATAACAAAGTAGAAACAATTTATAAAAATAATTATAAGATGGAAATTAATTATCCAGTATTTAATAATAAAAAAGTTAATAATGAGATAAGTAGTACTATTAATAATGAAAAAGAAAAATTCTTAAAGACTATTGATGAAGATGCAAATTATGAAAACGAATTAAATGTTAACTATAGTTATAGTATTAAAGATAGAGTTTATTCAGTTCATTTAAGAACTTATTCATATACTGGTGAAGAAAGTAATTATTATAGAAATGATAAAATTCTTTATTTTGATCAAGAAAAAAATAAAGAATTAGATATAAAGGACTTAGTACTAGATGATGAATTTTATAATGTTATAAAAGATGAATGTGTTAGCTTTTTAAATAAACAAAACAACTTTGAATTATATGATAAAGAACAATTTAATGAAGCGATTGAAAATAAAGATAATTATAATTTAATAATTTTTAGTGAATATAAAATATATGTAATATTTACTCCTCATACTGTTAGTCCTTATGATGGTGAAATAAGTGTTGCAATTAATTGTGATAATTTAAAAGAATATTTAAATACAGATTATTTTACTTCTTTAGGAAATAAAAATAATAAAGAAACAGATACAGAAGCCTCAAAAGAAGTAAATCGTATTAGAGATTATAAACAATTTGAAGGAAAAAAATTAGTTGCTATTACTTTTGATGATGGACCAGCTTATAGTAAAACTGAGACATTACTAACAGAATTTGAAAAACGAGATGTTAGAGTATCATTCTTTCTACTTGGAGAATTAGCAATAAAACAAACTGACTTAGTAAAAAGAGCTTATAATGCAGGACATACTATTGGGTCACATACTTATGATCATAAAAATCTTAAGAAGTTAGATGAAGAACAATTAAGTTATGAGATAAATTATACTAATGAAATATTAAGTAATATTATTGGGGAAGATATAAAATTTATTAGACCACCTTATGGTGCTTATAATGAAGAGATACTTGAAGCAACAGATATGAGTTTTATATTATGGAGTTGTGATACTGAAGATTGGAAACTAAGAGACGCTGATAAAATAGCACAATATATGGTAGATAATGTTCAAGATGGAGATGTTGTTTTATTACATGATATTCATCAAGAAACAGTAGATGGAGTTATTAAAGGAATTGATTTATTAAAAGAACAAGGTTATGAGTTTGTTTCTTTAGAAGAGTTAATTGCTTATAGAAATGTTGATCTACAAACACATACTGCATATAGACATTTTAGAATAAATTCTGATAATGAAGAAGATATTGAAGAGGAAGATGTTGAAACTCCTATTGAAGATATAGTAGCAACTAAGAATATTGATGCTGTATCTGCAGAAATTAGTTAAAAAAATTAGGATTATGAAATCCTAATTTTTTTTATCTTAAATAATACATTTGGTAACCACTATATTTCTTTTTACAAGCTGCTCCTGTTACCATGAATCTAGCACCGTTACTACCTACTCCTTCAAGTTTTCCATCCCAAGAGTCGATAATTAATAAATCATCTTCTGTTAAGTCACTAGCACTTTTTACTGAAGATTTATAACCAACTACAGTTACATAGTGACGTGATGTACCGGTTTTATTTCCGTTAACTTGAATTAAGCATGGGCGACCATTAGATAGTTCGTTGTAAACATTTTTTAATACTTCACTCTTATCATCATGTTCAAAACCTTTGAATTTACTAGCAAAAACATAATCGTGGGAATCAGATGCTCTTTTTGAAGTGTCACCACTATATAAACTATAAGCATGAATATAAGCGAAAGCAAGGCAGTAACCACCATATTTGTCTGAATCATTGTTTTGAGATATTCGATTACTACTTACTATTTTTAAATAGTCTTCAACACTGATAGCAGTATCAATTACCATATAACTTCCATCCATTAGAGATGATGTTGAGATAGTTCCACTACTGCCATTTCCTGCGTAGTCAGAATCTCCACCATATATTCCATCCCCATTTGTATCTTCATTTTTACTTTCATCTTTTCTAATTGGAGGAATATAACAATAACCATTAGTATATGTTCCACCTTTACTTTGACATTCTAAAGTATCTTTATACTCTGTTGCTTTTATTTCAGCAGCACTTATTCTTTGAAGGAAGTCTACCATGTCATCTTCTTTAGCAAAAGTCGTGACAGTTTGAACAGCAGCACGAGCAGCAGCTATATTAGACTCCGTTGGACTATTTTCAGCACTTTGAACTTTCATCTCAACTGGCATTAATTCATCATAATATTCAATAGTTTCTAAATTAGCATTAGCAGCACAAGTACTTAAATCTTCAAAAGTTTGACCAGTTAAAGAAAATGCAAATTCTAAAATACTTGGTAATAAAAATATTACTATACCTGCTATTAATTTCTTACCTGCAGATGGTAATAATTTCTTTAAGTCATCTTCTTTTCCAGAAGTAACTGCACTAAAAGCACTCATTATTATAGTAATTATAATAATTATAGGTACTAAGATAGTTATTATTTTAAATACTATTTCAGCGAATAAAAAGATTCTTAAAAATCCAGAATTTGTACAAAAATCTATTAATTTCATAATTTCACTCCTATTAAACTTGTAATGGATTATTGTCGATTTCAATGTTGACTTTATTATTTAACATATATAATTCATCTAATTCTTTTAATGTTGTCATTATATTAGGATCTTTTTTATATTTTAAGATTATTTGGAAACGATAAATATTATTTACTTTAAACATAGATGCAGTAGTTGGACCTAATATAATAGTATTTTTACTTAATTTTTTTTCAAGATAATTTCTTACTTTAGTTATTTCTTTAGAAACTAGTTCGTAATCTTTTGAAGCTATCTTGATACTAGTTAAGAAGAAATATGGTGGGTAGTCAAGTTTGTGACGATTAGACATTTCATATTTATAGAATTTTAAGTAATCGTTTTCTTGAACACATTTTAAAGTAAAGTTATCGGGATTAAAGGTTTGAAGAATAACTTCTCCTGGTAATTCGTTACGACCTGCTCGACCTGATACTTGAGCTAGTAAGGCGAATGTTCTTTCTCCACTACGGAAGTCAGGAATATTTAAAGTAGCATCAGCATTTATAACACCAACTAAAGTAACTAATGGGAAGTTTAAACCTTTGGATATCATTTGTGTACCAAGAAGAATATCATACTCATGATTTTTAAATCTATTAATTATATCTTCGTGAGCTCCTTTATTGCTTGTTGTATCAGCATCCATTCTTACTACACGAGATTCTGGAAATAATTTTTTTATTTCTTGTTCTAGTTTTTCTGTTCCTAAACCGTAATCAGCTAGAGCTTTTTCTTTACATTCAGGGCACTCTTCTCCCTTAAAGACTGTATATCCACAATAATGACATCTTAAGTTATTAGATGTTTTATGGTATGTAAGAGTTATATCACAATGAGGACACTTATAAGTATAACCACATGATTTACAAGAGATAACTGTTGAGTAACCACGGCGATTTAAAAGTAAGATTACTTGTTCTTTTTTAGATAAACGATCTAATATTTTTGATTTTAAAGTACTTGAGAAGATTAGATTACGTTTTTTCATTTCTTCGGCCATATCGATTATTTCTACTTTAGGTAATGTGGCAATGCCAATACGATTAGGCATTTCAATGTATTTGTATACGCCTTTTAAAGCACGAGCCATTGATTCTAAAGATGGAGTTGCACTACCAAGTATTATAGGTATGTGATTATATTGACTACGGAATGTTGCCATGTCTAGAGCATGATAACGCGGATTAGAATCTTGTTTATAAGTTTCACTATGTTCTTCATCAATGATAATTAATCCTAAGTTAGTTAGAGGGGTGAATATTGCACTACGAGTACCTACTACAATATGAACTTCATCTCTTAGTATTTTAAGATATTCATCATATTTTTCACCATTAGATAGACCACTATGAAAGATAGCTACATCATTACCAAAATGACTATAGAATTTATTTACTATTTGAGCAGTTAAAGATATTTCTGGTACTAACATTATTGCTTTTTTACCAGATGTTACTACTCTTTTGATTAATTCGATGTAGACTTCGGTTTTACCAGAACCAGTAACTCCATGTAATAAGTATGTTTCTTCACTGGTTAAGTCGATGTTATCAAGAGCATTTTGTTGATCTTTACTGAATGTTATATTTTCAAGAGATTGTTTATCGTTATTTAAACGATATATTTGTTCTTGAGTTATTTTTATTAAATTAGCTTCTAATAATTGTTTAACGTTAGGACTTGGATAAGCACTTTTTAATACTTTTTTATCTTTTAATAGAGTTTCTAGTATTTCTATATTCTTTTTCTTACGAGAGTTGTTTTCTATGTAGTCATATACTTCTAAAGCTGGTTTGTTTAATTCGATATAAGTTAAATATTTAGAATAGTTAGTTTTTTTGTCTTTAACTTTTAGAGAACTAGGTAGCATTGTTTGATAAGCTGTTATTTTAGTACATAAAGTTTTACTTTGAAGATATGCCCCCATTTTCATTAGTTCATCATTTAAGCAGAAGTATTTATCAACGATATCAACTATTTCTTTTAGTTCATAAGTATCTTCGTAGTCATCAACTATTTTAGTTACGAAACCATTTATAGTATTTGGTCCGAATGGTACTAAGACTTTCATTCCTACTTTGATAATACCTTCTAAGTGAGATGGTATTATATATGTAAATGATTTATCGATTGATTTAGCACTATATTCAATTAAAACTTCTGCGTACATATCCTCACCTACTAATAAATTATATCATATAAGATATTATTGCAAAAAGAAAAAAGAACTATTGCTAGTTCTTCTTTCTTAAAGTGGCATCATTGATGCAAGTATCACTTTAAACCCTTTTTTTCTTTATTAGAATTAGATTAAAGAATCTAATGCTAATGCAATCATGTCATTTAGAGAAGTTTGTCTTTCTTCTGGTGTAACAATCTTGTCTGTAAATTTAGAATCTACGGCAGTACACATAACTGCTGCTTCACGATTAAATGAATTAGCTATATGGATTAAACCAAAGCTTTCCATTTCTTCTCCTAAAATATTTAAATCTTTAGGAGCTCTTTCTAATAATGCATTGTCATCGACATATGGTCCGAATACATCAGTAGTCATTAAAGTACCTTTATGTATTTTTAAATTCTTAGCATTAGCTGTTTGATAAATCTTATTTACTAAGTTCATTGCTGGTTTTACAGTGTTACCCCTGTATCCGTTGTATGAATAAGCAAAGTTTGCTTCAGAGTAAATATTATCTGCTAAGATAATTTCTGGTATTTCAACTTCTGGACTTACTACTCCACATGTTCCAATACGAATAATTTTTTGAACATTGTAGAAATAAAATAATTCAAATGCGTAGATACCACAAGAAGGCATTCCCATACCTGAACCCATTACTGTAACTCTTATACCATTATAGTAACCTGTATACCCTAGCATATTTCTAACATTTGTAATTTCTTTAGCATCAGTTAGAAAGTTTTCTGCTATGTATTTAGCTCTTAGGGGGTCTCCTGGAAGTAGTACTACTGGTGCGACATCCTCTTTTTTAGCATTCATATGAATTGGCTCTTTTTGAGGTTTCATCTAATCAATCCTCCTCTATGATTACATTATACTATATTTACGTTTGGTTTATGTCAAATAAAAACGCTATTTACATTTATTTTTGTAAATAACGTTTTGTGTTTACATTATTGATATCTGGTTGGAACTTGGTTTAAAAGAGATATAGTATTTTCATCTATTTGAACATTTCCACTTATCCCACTACCTAATTCTATATCAGGTTTGACTTCTTTTCCGTGATAGTCAGTACCAGCTGTTGTAATAAGATTAAATTCTTTAGCAAGTTTTTTGTAATAATTACGTTCTTCTTCTGTACTTTTAGAATGAATTATTTCGATACCTTTTAGACCAATACTAACTAAGTACTTAAGTTCTTCGTATAATTCTTCGTTAGTTAGTTTTAAAGTAAATGGATGTGCTAGGACAGGGATTCCACCAGCATTAGTAATTAAACTAATACATTCTTCTTTTTCTATCCAGAATTTTTCTTTTCGTACTTTGTCATCTCTTAAGTACTTAGAGAATGCTTCTTTTACTGTTTCACAATAGCCATATTTTACTAGGATAAGTGCTAGTTGAGGACGACCAATGTTGCCTTCCCTATTAAGGAGAGAGTCTATGTCGTCTTTAGGGAGAATGATGTTGAAATCATTTTCTAATTGTTTTATATAGAGCATTATATTACTTTTAGAATGTTCTTTTAGTTCTTTTAATCTATTATTTAAAGGTTTATTATATAAATCTATGTTATATCCTAAGATATGCATTTGACCTTTATCTACTTTAGCATTTAGTTCGACACCACTATATACAGTCATACCT
>CAVAGO010000100.1:0-7024 GCA_963588075.1 bacterium
ATATGCTTTATAAACTATCATTTTTAATCCTCCTTACTAAGTGAGAATTATTATATAATACAAACTAATGTTTGTAAATGCTTTTCTTAAAAATTATAAAAAAATCAAAGAACTTTCCTATAACATAAAAAAGTAGAATTACTTCTACTTCTAACTATTATATTCTTTTAAAATACCACTATATACAACATCCAAACCATTTATTTCTTTAAAATCTTCTGGTTTAATCAATTCTGGTAAATTATATTCTGCTTTCGATTGCTCTAAGACATACTTAACAAACTCTGCACAATAAAAACATTTTTCTCTTTTAAACTTAAAATGTATAGCTACTCCAATAAGACCTAGTACATTAAATTTATAATGTAATCTATCTTCTCTTATATCGTTAATAACTTCAACCATCCTATCAAAGTCTTCTTCAGCTACTGATAAAGAATATATTCTTGTCTTAGTTTTCTTAAATCTCTTAAAAGTTCCCTTATCTATTCCTTCATGAACAAATCCTCCTATAAAAGGATTATAAGGATTAAGTCTACCAAAACTATACATTTCTTTTAAGTCTTCATCAAAAGCAATTGAAACATGCGAAAATTCCCTTCTAGTATACATTTTTACTATTCTAGAAAGAATAGTTCCAGTATAAGTTAATACTATATATATCTTTCGCATAATACCACCTACTACTATATAAAAATTATATCATAAAAAAAAGATAATCAAGTTATCTTTTCTATTTCGTTGTACATATCATGTCAGTTTCTTCATTACGACCTATTATATATTGTTTTATTTGTTCAATAGTCATATTCTTATGAAATTCTCCCCCTGAAGTTTGTGACAAATTATTCAAATCAAAATCCATTATAATATCAGCACCATTCTTTGTTTCAACAACATTACAATCTGAATAATTATCTCCTATATTATTACATACACTAGAAAACATAGTTTCAATAAGTCCACCTATATCATCTTTACCTAATTCTTCACCATCTACCTCTCCAAAAGTAAGATCGCTTAAATTATAAGACATTATTAATTGACCTGATGTAACTAATTTCTTTTTGTTATCTCTTTTAAATACCATTTTTACAACAACTGACAACCCATCTTCAGTCTGACCATATTTACAAGATATTTCTGATGCCTCTTTCTTATTGCCACATCCAACTAATAATAAACCAAAACAAATTATTGTTAATATCATCAATCTCTTTTTCATTTTATCACCTACATATTTTCTAAATATTCAACTACTTCACTTATACTTTCATTCGGTGTTGAAGCTCCTGCCATAACACCAACTTTAGAATACTTAGACATATCTTCCTTTAATTCATCTAATACTTCTATTATAAATGAATTTTGACAATTCTTAATAGCTATTTCATATAACTTTTTAGTATTTGAACTATTTTTACCACCAATTATAATCATCGCGTCGACATTCTGTGCAATCTCAGCTGTTTCTTTTTGTCTTAATTCAGTCGCTGTACAAATCGTATTGTTAACTAATAAATCATATTCGCTTAATCTTACTTTCAATTCACTAACTAATTCTTCAAACTTCGCTACCGAAAATGTTGTTTGGGATATAACAGCAACTTTCTTTTTATTAGAATTCCTTATTACTTCTACTACATCATCTAATTGTTCAACACGTTCTAGTATAATACTATCTTCTCCACAAAAACTAATTGTACCAATCGCTTCTGGATGTACTTCTTGCGCAATTAATACAATAAAATATCCTTCATCTTTTAATCTTTTCGCTTCATCATGTATTTTTAATACTTTTGGACAAGTTAAATCACTTAATTGAATATTCCTTCTTGTAGCTTCTTCATAAACTTCCTTTGGTACACCATGTGCTCTAATAATAACTCTTTCATTATCTTCAATTTCATCCAAAGAATTAACAACTTTCAAACCTTTATCTTCTAGTTTATCAACAACTTGTTTATTATGTACTAACTCACCTAAACAATAAGTACTTCCTAACTCATCTAAAATACTTTCTGATTTTTTTATTGAATTAATTACTCCACCACAAAAACCTGCTAATTTACCTACAACTACTTCCATAGAATCACTCCTAATAATCACATTATACCATTAAAAAAGAAGATATTACTCTTCTTTAGTACTTTCTTCCTTAGTTGTTTTATCCTTTTCTAAAATCTTTAGAATTATTTCACCATCTTTAGTATACATTAAATCTTCTCTAACTCTTCTAGCTTTATAATCAGGAACTTGTAACTTAGTTACTTCACTATTAAGTGAGGCTTCTTCTTCTAATAACTCAGTATAATGAGCATTTAACAATTTAGTTTGTTCTTTATTATATTTAATTTGTTGTAAATCACTAAATACTGTACTAATAAGAATTACTAAGAACATAACTACTATAAATAATAAAAATCCTATACGACTTGTATCATGTTTTTTCACAGGTTTTGTTTTAACTTGAACATTCTTAGTATTTTTACTAACAGTACTACTATTAGTTCTACTAGATCTCTTATTACCCATATAGAAACCTCCTTATTATCATAATTATATCATACTAAATATAATCAGACCTATAAGACAAGCTCTATTTACGTTTTTTAACACAAGTTAAAACAAAACCTAATATAATAAGTAATACAAAATAAACATGTAATATTCCCCCATTAATCTTATATAAAAAACAAACATATAATAAAGAAATATTAAATACATACAACAAACTTATAAAAATCTTTAATAATATATTTTTATTACTAATAACTTTAACATTAAACTGATTAGCAAAATAAAGAAATATTCCATATAGAAAAGAAACAGCTAAACAAAGAAGTTGTATATAAGAATTCATTACTTAAACAACTTTCCTAATAATGTCTCTCCATCTTTTTTCTTTCCATCATCATATATCATACTATTTATAGTACCTTTAATACTTACCATTCCATCATGAGTATCCAATTTAACTATTTCCAAATTCTCCCCTTTTAATAAGATAATTCCCATCACACTTTCCATTAAGAATTCTTCACTATCAAAACTAATTATTTTATCTATACCACTTAAGTATATTAAACTTCTATCAATTACTTTAACTTCGTGCTTTGTACTATCATAAACTTTTGCATTATCCATTATTCTCACCTTGTTAATAATATGCAACTTATTCACAAAATAGCACAAAAAAGCTCAGATTTCTCTGAGTTTAAATTATAATTCTATTTTAACTAGTTCTTCGCCAGAAGCTTTCATTTCATCATAAGCCTTGAAAATAGCATCTTCAAACATTTGACGTGTTTCTTGGTTTACTGGATGAGCTATATCATCATAAACACCTTCAGATACCTTTCTACTAGGCATTGCGATAAACATTTTGTCATCGCCTTGAATTAATCTAATTCCAGTAATAACAAATGCTTCATCTAATGTAACTGTTGCAATTGCTTTCATTCTAGAATCTTCTTTTTCTTTGTTTCTAAGTACTACCTTTGTAATTTTCATGTATTAACACTCCTCCCAAGTATATCTACTTAAGATAATTTTAAAATAAATTATAAAGAAAAGCAATAATTATTTTACAGTAACCCTTATATTTCCTACCAAAACATCGGTATAAGTAAAACTTTTCTTACCAAATTTTGTAGTTACAATAAAAACATTTTTATAACACTCACTAATAATACCTTCAATAATATCTGTTTTATTTCTCAAACCTAAAACTTTAATAATTACTCTCTTTCCATAATTACTCCTAATAAACTCTTTAGCTTGATATATTGTTCTCATCTCGGATACCCCACATACATCAAACCATTTACTATTAAACCACCCATTCCATCTTTACCATATTTAGTTTTCTTAAGTAATTCAATTAAATCTATTTCTTTGTTTTTCTCTGTTAAAGACACTGTAGTAGCTATAATAGCCGGATCTAAAGCATGAATATTAACTCTTTTAGGACTACTTGCAAAATCAGCTCCTGCCTTAATCAACTCCTCATAATTACTTTGACAAGCCCCTGCAATAATAAGTAACTTTTCATGACTTTTCTCATACTTTCTTGCTTCTTTAACTGCTTTTATAAAATTCAATGAATTTTTATAATTTTTTAAATCATGAACATCATTACTCTTCTTATTATAAGAATCATGTCCTGTAATAATCAAAATATCAGGTTTAACCTCTTGTAACAAAGATGCAACTGTCTTTTCTAAATCTTTCTCATTAACAGTTTTACCAAAAGCCATTATTCTATTTTTTTTATAAAAATCAAGACATTTCTCTAAGTAATCATTATCTCCATCTAAATGAAGAATCTTCGGCGGCAAATAAAAAAAATCTTTTTCATCACAACGATCCAACTTTTCAAAATCAACTTCTTTATTTAATTCTTCTAAAAACTCATCATGTCTTTCTTCCTCACTACACATTCGTAAATCTGTCAAAGGACTTGTGGCAATAAGTCTTAAATCGAATCCTTTTAATATAGCTTCTCCATCTTTAATATCTACAATAATAAAGACTATATCGTTATTATAACTATCTCTTGTAACATAATCTCCTATCTTAAATGTCATTTCATCACCTAACACAAGATATGAACTATTAATAAAAATTATTACAAAAAAAGTAAGTATCTCTACTTACTTAATTCATTTGCCATATCAACAAAGCATTGTAATGTAATGGATTCTGCTCTAGTAGTTAAATCTAAACCATAACTATCTAGTACCTTAGCAATCTTATCTAAGTCATAACCTTTCAAGTTATTTCTAATATTCTTTCTTTTCATTCTAAAAGAATCTTGTACTAACTTAAAGAATAAATCTTTATCTTTCAACTCTAATTCTTTTTCTTTCTTAGATAACTTAATTACAGCACTATCTACATTAGGAGCCGGATCAAAAGCTGACCTGTGGACAAAGAATAACTTTTCCACATTATAATAATAATTTAAGTAAACTGTAATAGCTCCATAATCCTTACTACCTGCTTTAGCACTCAATCTATCAGCAACTTCATTTTGTACCATTAAAACCATTGCTTTTACATTAAGAGGGCTACTTATCATCTTTTCTATAATAGGAGTTGTAATATAATAAGGTAAATTTGCGATAACATATAAATCATTATATTCAATATCTTTCAACTCTTCTTCTAAATTTACCTTTAAAAAGTCATTATAAATTACTTTAGTCTTTTCATCTTCAAAAGAATCTAAATACTTCTTAACTCTTGTATCGACTTCAAAGCATCTTAAATTAGCTTTAAATAACTTTAAATATCTAGTTAAAGCACCTTGCCCAGGACCAACTTCAACAATCAAATCATCTTCTTGAACATCAACACTATCTATTATGTTAGTTAAAACTTTCTTATCTTTTAAAAAGTTTTGACCTAAACTATGTTTATGTTTAAATTCACCCATTTTTATTCACTCCTTTATTACCAACCATTTCTTAATACTTCATAAGTAGTGGTTCTTCGACCTACTTTTTTTATTGCATCACTTTCTGTTGCAACTAATAAGTCTATATCAGTTCCAAGAACTCCTCTATCAAGAACTATAGCATAAATTGGTTCACTTGAAATAGTACTTAAATTAAATTTTATAATACTACCACATTTTAAATTCTTAGAAGAAGCTACTATTCTTACATTACCATATGTACTATCGGGATAAGTAACCACTCCATTTTTATATACATCATAACTAGATTTACAAGCTAACGTACCATAACAAGCAGGACAATGTGCTACATATCCAGTTAAGTCTCCTGTATATTTTGAAGCACCTAATACATTAGTATTATTTACTACCGGAGTCTCTACCGGTTTAGGTTTCTCTTCCTCTTCCTTAGTAGCTATAGTACTAACTCCTAGTTCTTGACTAAAATCATAATTTTCTAACAAAATATATTTATTTGCTTTTGTACTTGAATAAAACATTACTCCTACAAAAACTATTAATATAATTACTTTTACTATTTTAAACCCCATCTTTACCCAGGATTCACTTTTCATAAACTTCACCTCTGAAAGATGACGTTTATACTAGCATACGAACAACTAAATGTCAAAGCACCTACTTATATTACCATTAGTTTCCTTGGATAACTCTTCCATACTACATCCCTTTATATCACAAATAAATTTTGCAATATCTATAATATGAGACGAATCATTCTTCTTGCCTCTATAAGGAACAGGTGTCAAATAAGGAGAATCTGTTTCTAAAATAATATTTCCCAAATCTAACTTAGCTACTACATCCTTCAAATTACAATTCTTAAATGTAATAACTCCATTAATTCCTAATAGAAATCCCATCTTTATATAGATACAAGCTGTTTCATAACTTCCACTAAAACTATGAATAACACCAGTTACATTATATTTCCCAAGTATATCAATTGTATCTTGTGTAGCTTCTCTACTGTGGATAATTACAGGTTTATTAACACGTTCAGCCAACTTAAGTTGATATTCAAACAACTCCTTCTGCTTCTCTTTATTATCTTTAGTCCAATAATAATCTAAACCAATCTCTCCAATAGCTACTACTTTATCATCGTTTATATGTTCTTCAATAAACTTTAAATCTTCTTCTGTATAAGTATCAGCACTTTCAGGATGAATCCCTATTGCTCCATACATACAATTATATTTTCCAAGTAATTCAAGTACTTCTTTATTTGATTTATCATCACAACCATTATTAATAACTCGATTCACTTGATTATCATTAATCTTTTTTATTATTTCATCTAAGTCATCATAATATTCTTTATATAAATGACAATGTGTATCAGTAAACATAAAAACCACCTACAAGGATTATACCAAATATTAGAAAAACTAGAAACCAAACTATTTTATTTCCCACGATTTACTGTTTTTCTCGGGAAATAAAATAGTTTAACTAACAAAATTCGACATAAAAATTATTTCCTGGGAAATAAAAATCCACTAGTTCAACTAGTGGTTTTTAATTAACCCTATAAGGGTTTAT
>CAVAGO010000101.1:0-7023 GCA_963588075.1 bacterium
GCAGGATCACCATCTGCATTATTAAATATAACTGGGTAAGCAACTTCTTTCTTTCCCCCACCAATAAATATAAATAGTAATAAAATAACTACAACACCAGTAAATATATGTGCCCCATTAAATTTACCTACTTTTATTTTAGATAGTTCTTTAAAGAATTTTGCAATCATTTTAGCAAGATTTTTTAGTACTATTACAATCTTCTTACCTATATTGCTTAGTACTTCTTTAATCTTATCAACTTCTATTTTTGAAGTACCTTTCTTTTCATTTTTCATGATAATCTCCTCACTTTACGACATATATTATCGCTATCTAAATTATAATATTTTACCAATATAAAATCAATCCAAATAAATTGTTATCAAAAATTATTATACCCATATTCTTCAAATATATAAAAAGAACCTTTAGGCTCTTAATCAACAATACTATTGTATTCACTAACTATAAAGTCATCTGTCATACCAGCAATATAATCTATTACTTTTCTTTCGTCAGTTGTATTACTTAAGTATTCTTCATCCATATCACTTAAGAATATTGTAAATATATGACCTTCTCTATTATTAGTTTTTATATCATTTAAACATTGTTTAAATACTTTTCTAAACATATCTTCATATAAATCTAACATTTCTTTAGTATTAGATTTTGAATAAATATGTTCATAATTAAACTTCTTCAATTCTTTTAAAGCATTAAATACATTATCACTCATACATAGATAATCTTTATCTAAACTATTAGTAATTAAATCTACATTTATAGTATTTATTATTTCTCTATTAGTAACACCTAATACTGAAGATATTTCATAAGGTATTTCTTCTTCAGATATAACACCCATTCTAACAGCATCTTCTATATCTCTACCTATATAAGCAATAATATCACTTACTCTAACAACACAACCTTCTAATGTCATTGGAACAAGTTTTTTAACAGCTTCTTTATCATTGTAAGTATTTTCATATTCTTCTAAGAATTCTTCTTTTGTTTTCTTTTTAGGACGATATTCTTGTAATTCCAATTCTCCATTATGACACATTACTGCATCTAATACTTGTAATGTAACATTACTTCCTATACCATTATTTTCTAATGTCATTAATGTTCTAACACTTTGGATATTATGGTTAAAATATCCTTCCCCATATTCTTGACTTATCTCATTTAATATTCTTTCACCTGCATGACCAAATGGCACATGACCAAGATCATGACCTAAGGCTGCAGCTTCTATTAAATCTTCATTTAATCTTAACGCTCTTCCAATAGTTCTTGCTATCTTACTAACCATTTGAACATGTGTCATACGTTTACTTATATTATCATTTTCATTAAAACTAAATACTTGTGTTTTATCCATATATCTTGTATATGAAAGAGAATAAACTATTCTATCACTATCTCTATAAAAAGGAGTTCTAAAATCATCATCTATAACATTCTTAAATCTATAAGCTTCACTATCTTTACAAGCATATGGTGCCAAGTAACTATTTTTAAGTCCCATGTTTTCTCTTATTTTTTCATACATACTTCTTCACCTATTAAGATTATAACAAGAAAAAAAGGTATTTCAAATACCTTATCTTCTTCTATAAACAGAATCATATACTTCTTCTACAATTTCATCCGGACAATTCATTTCATATTCAAATGTATCATCTGCAACTGCTTGAGCTTCTTTACCTACAAAGTGACTAGCTGCTAGACAAACTCCTGAAGCTGCTAAACAAGATACCCCAACAGTCAACGATTTTTCTAAATTCGTAATTTTTTCTAAATACATACATAAGCTTACTACACTACCAGAAGCAAAACCTATCGTTCCTAATCTTGTAAAACCTACGAAAGCATTGTATCTTCTTTCTAATTGTACTAATTCATATAATTTCTTTTTCATTCTTAATAAATCTTTTTTTGTATATTCCATAATGTGTCTCCTAGTAATGAGATTATACACTTTTTACTTGAGAAAATCAAAGAAAAAAAGATAATATTAGCTATTATCTTGTATAAGCACTTATTCTTTCCATAAATTCTTCTTTTTCTAAATCTTCAGAATGCTCAAATTCAATATCATAAATTTCATCTTCAGTACTTTTTAATAACTTAGAAACCATTGCATAAGCTCCAATACTAACCGCTGAAGCTGTTGCACATCCTGCAGTTACTGCCACCAATGTCTCTCCTGCAAAAGGTGTTGTAAATAAGCATCCACTTACCGCTGTACAACTAATTCCAACTAAAGAAATAACACTAAGTGGTAATCTAAGTTTATTACATCTATCATTTACACCTTGTAAATAATCTAATCTATTTCTAATATCACTAATTCTCTCTGCCATTTTTATTCCCCCTAAAAACGTAAAGACATTATATAAAACAATCTCTAAAAATGCAAATTTAACTAAAAAAAGATGCCTAAGCATCTTATTTATCATATACCAATTTGCCAGTCTTTTCATCAATATATAATAGTTTTTCATAATCTTTACTATCCTCTGGTAAATTCTTAGCTTTCAATCTTCTCTTTAGTACCCCATTAATAAATGAATATAAAATTGAGAACAATGGAACACCTAATATCATTCCAACCATTCCAAATAATCCACCAAATATTAATAGTGAGAATAAAACCCAAAAGCTACTTAATCCTGTTTTATTGCCTAAAATCTTAGGTCCTATTATATTTCCATCTATCTGTTGTAAGATAAATATAAATACTATAAACAATACTGATTTACCTGGATCTACTAAGAATATTAAAAATGCACTTGGTATCGCCCCAATAAATGGTCCGAAATAAGGAATAATATTAGTAACTCCTACTATAACTGATACTATTAAAGAATAAGGCATTTGCATAACTATCATACATACAAAACAAATAATACCAATTATTAAAGAATCAACTAACTTACCAGCAAAGAATCCTCCAAATACTCTATCAGTATATCTAGCATTTTCTAATATAATATTTATTCTGTCATAATCAAATAATGTATATAACAATTTCTTTGATTGTGCTTTAAACTTTTCTTTATCAATTAATACATATATCGCAATTATATAACCAATTATTAAATTATATAAGAATTTCAAAGTACCAAAAATACTATTACTAATAGTTAACATCATATTATCAAAAACACCTTGATTAAATGCTGTATTCATAAACTCTGAAAATCTACCATAGTTTTCATTAATAAATTCAGTAACTGCTATACTACCACCAAATATCTTTATTAATAATTCTTTACTATTACTTAAATAAGTATTAATATTCATAACTAACATTTCTAAACTCTTTAACATCTCTGGAATTAAGAAACTAATAGCTCCTATTATCAACCCTAAGAATATAATAGTACTAGTACATAAAGATAAAATACGACATAATCTCTTTCTATCTTTTTTCTTTTTACTAAACTTTTTAACTAGTTTATTAAATACTTTATTTTCAAAGAATTTAACTACTGGATTCATCAAATAAGCAATTGCTGAACCATATATAAAAGGCATCATAATTGTTACAACAGTCCCAATAAATCCTGCTATATAATCCCATCTATATATTGCAAAAAACAATAGTATTAAAGCTGCAAATACGGAAAATATTGTAACTCCCCAAGCAATATATTTATTCTCAAACTTTTCTTTCATTTAGATCATCTCTATCTAACAATTATCTCAATATCACTTAATGGATAAGTCGCACAAGGATGAATATAATTATATTTTTTATCAGCATTAGTTCTTTTATCGTTAATTATTTTAACTTCTCCTAAAACTAATTCACTTCGACAAAATCCACAACTACCATCTTGACACTTACTAGGTATATAAACACCACCATCCATAAGTGCTTGCATAATTGTTTTGTTATTATAACATGGAATATCGTATTTTTCATTATTAACATAAATAGATAAATTGTATTTTACAACTCTCTTTATATTACATACTGGAAAGAAATCATTATAAATTATATATTTCTTTGGTAATTTTAAAGTTTCTAATTCTTTATCCAGATATTTTAATAAACCTTCATTTCCACTAATAAATATTGTCGTATCATTCTCTTTTATTTCTGGTTCTATTTTATCTAGAGAAACAAATCCTTTTAAATAACCACTTCTATCTTCATCAATCAATACATATTCTACTTTTAAATTTGAACTTCTCTTTACTAATTCATTGATTTCTTCTTCATATAATAAGTCATCTTTTTTCTTTTCATTATAGAATAAAGTTAAATTAAAATTTTCTTCTCCTTTAACAATTGCTTGCATCATTGAATATATTGGCATTATACCTTCCCCAGATGCAATAGCTATAACATTCTTTTTATCTCTTATACTTGAATAATAAAAATCTCCAAATGGACAAGAAATAGTTAATCTCTCTCCTATCTTAGCTTTATTAAACAAATAATTATCTATTATATTATTTTCATCATTTTTAACAGTTATTTTATATTCACCATTAACACTATCACTAGGACTACTTACTAAAGAATAAGACTTAGTATAATATTTATCATCTATACATAAAGTAACACTAATCTTCTGACCTGCTTTAAACATTGGTAAGAAAGCCCCATTGGCACTAGTTAATAGCAATGTTCTATACATTTCATTTTCTTTAAATACTCGATTAATTGATACTAAAATCTGCTCTGGTTTTAATGTAACTGCTACTTTATTAACCATATAGTTATTATTAAGTAACATATCATCTCCACTATTCAACCATTCTTCTCTTTCTGAACCTAACTTTTTAAATTTTTGTTCATCAAGAATTCCTAAAGAACTTAATTTAATCTTCTCCACTATTTCTCACCTTCATTCTTAAGTAAATCATCACTTGCCATAATTCCTGATACTAAAGATGAATTATAAGCAAATGCATCTCCATCAAATCCTCCACATATAGTTAAACCATCTATATAGTTTTCATTATGTCTATTTAGTAATCTTGATAATAAATTATCTAATCCTTTTAAACGATATCCAAAAATACTGCCTGATGGTACTTTTGAAATACTTGCATAATCAAGTGGGGTTACTACATGTATTTCTTCTATATAATCTTGAATAATAACTCCTGTACGTTTTTGAAATATATCAATTAAATGAGTTACTATATCATCTACTAAAGTATGATACTTCTCTTCAGTAATATATTCTCCAAAAGCATCTTCAAAAAACATTGTTGTTAAACTTATCATACAAGTTCCATTCGGACTAACATTATTTATCGCATTATTATGAACAATTGCTATTTGATTATTATTACTTACTTGTAACATTTTAGTATATTCAGCATCACTATCTAAACTATCTAATAAGATATATGAATAATTATACAATTTTAAGTCACTAGCACTTCTATTTAATCCTAAATGTACTGTTAATGTTCTTGCTCCTATTTCTCTTTTATTAACGTTCTTTAAAGCTTTTCTAGGAACATCTTCTGGATTAATCAAGTTACCATAAACATTATGCAAACTACTATTAACAACTACTTTATCTGCATATATCAAAGTACCATCTGTTAACCTTACTCCATTAACTTTTCCATCTTCTATTACCAAATTAGCAACTTCATTATTAAGTCTTATTTCTCCACCTTTTTCTAAGAATCTATTAGCAATAGTTAAAGAAACTCCATAACTTCTATCATTTGGTACTTGTAATCCACACTCTAATACATTTAATAAGAAAACTGAATATTCAACAAAAGAAATCTCTGTCTCCGTACTTCCAAAATACATCCATAAAGAATTAATCAACTCTTGTGCATTCAAAGGCATATTAATAGCATCCAAAACTTTACTAACTGAATTATTGGAAATTCTCATAAAATTATTATATTTTTCTTTTATTTTGTCATAATCTAACTTATCTAAATTATTAACTACATAATCTAAAGCTTCTCTACATTCTCTAGCTAAATCAAAAAATACATTAACAGATTCTCTACACCCTATAAACCATTCATCCATCTTCTCAATGAAATTATCTACTCCAAAAGGTATAGTATAAGAATTATTAGGTGTAATTATTTTAGCAACTTCAGGTAATGAAGAAAATCTAATTTCATCTTCTATATCCAATTTCTTAAATATATTATCTATTTTATAAGAATTATTTCCATTCTTTAAGTATAAGTTATGTATTGAAGATTCAAATTCAAACTTCCCTTTTACTATTCCTCTAGATAATCCTCCTATATTATTATTAGCTTCTAACAATAATACTTTATTACCTTCATTAAGTAATGATAATGCACTTATTAAACCACTATTTCCACTACCTACAACTATTGCATCATATTCCTTCATACTATCCCTCTATTCTTTATTTATTATATCATTTAAAAAAGAGCATTTCTACTGCTCTTTTAATTAAATAAACCTCTTACTAATTTTTTATTTTGTACTAATAAATAAATTATTTCTATTATCATAAATATAACTAGTACTAACATATAACAACCTAGTAATAGTTTATATCTTGCAAAAGGTGGAAATGTTAAAACTATAACTCCTAACATAATTGATATAAATGGTGGAATTACTGTAACTAATCTTTGTTTAATTATAAAGTTATCATTAGTTTCATTTTTTTCTATAAATCTATAATCTAGTACTAAACCAGTTAAACTTATAAACATTACTGCTAATAAAGGTATTACATAAGCAAACATAACATCTACTATTTTTAATTTCATATAATACCAAGTAATACTACCATTTATTACTACAAAGAAAATACCTACTACTACATTTACTAACCATTTAGCAAATAGTATTTTACTCATTCCTACAGGTAATGTTCTAAGTATTTGCATATTATTTTTTTCTAAGCTCATTGCTGATATAGTAGAACATCCTAATGAAGCTAATAAAGCTAAAATACCAGGAATATATAATTTAAGATAAAAATCCATGTTTTCTATTTCTTTTATACTATCTATATCTATAAAATTTAATACTATAAACAATAC
>CAVAGO010000102.1:0-6991 GCA_963588075.1 bacterium
ATATTCAACTTCGTATAATATATATTATGTTAACCGATAAGAATTCTAAGAATGTTACGTTATTGTCGAACTTATCGGAATATTCATTTTCATATATTAATTCTTTACCTTTTAATAATTTATTTAAAAATCTTTTATCCTTAGTATATCTAAAGTTATCTATATTTAAAAAATCTATTTCAGGTCTTGTGAGATTTTGACTAGTCGTATATCTTCGAATCATAAACAACCTATCATCACAATCCTCTGTCATATATTTAGATATATACCCTACTATCTTCTTAATATCGCCTTCTAAGAATTCAACTGATGTAAACCCTTTTGACCAATACTTAACAGAATAATACTTTTCATTATCTTGTAATATTATGATATTATTATCTTGTAAAGATAGATTAGTTAATAAATGAAAATGTACAGCTCCCCTCTTTTGGAACTCGGGTATAGCTATATATTTAAAATCTTTCTTTACTTTTTTTATTTTATCAATAAAATTACTCAAATCTTTCTTAGCTCTTTTTATATCTTGCATATTTTCAGCATAAGTTAAAGTAATAAATGACTTCCATTCATTAGCATTAGCTTTAGCAATTCTTTGACATTGTAATTTACTTCTAATAATATTTCTATCTTTAATAATATGATAATTAGATTGACCTACTCTCTTCTTCCTTAAATCATCTAAATCAAATCTTTCTTTAGTTTTTCTATACCTGGAATTATCATAATAATATAACTGAATATAATCTCCACATTTAACAACTTTTAACGTGTATTTTTCACAATCGACCGGAGTTATGAGCTTACTATCAAGTAAGCGCTCTGCATAATCACCTTTGTAAAATCGTTCCATAAATGCCCTCCCGGGGGGAGATTCACTTTCAAAAATCAAACAGACTTCGCTAATTTGATAATTTCAAGTGAATGCAAGAATTATTTACGATTAAAAATAGAAAACATAGCAGAAAACAAAGTATTATAAAATATAATAAATATAGTAAAAAGAATACCAATTACAAAAGCATCATGCAAAGGTTCTCCATTTAAAAAACCAGATAAAATAGTATCAATATTTTCCATTATAAATGACTCCTTTCACGAGTTAAAAGTTTAGTAAATAATAAAGCAACTACAAACATCAAGAGATAAATAATAGTATTAGAAAAGTACATTTCTTTAATATTATTAGAATAATTAATATCATTAGAAAGAGAGTCAAAAGATATTTTAGGTAAAGAAGTATTAGTATTACAAGAGTAAGATTCACTAACTACATTATGATCACGATTGTACATATAACACGTACAATAAGTCGAGTTATAATTTGTAGTGCAATCATTAGGGGTAATAATATTAATATAATCACCATTAAAATAATAATTATATGAAGAATTAAGATAGTCATCCGGAATGTACAGCTTATTCAAGCTTGAATAAGCTGATACATCCGTATCATTAGTTATAGAAATCATTTCTTATGAGAACTCCTTTCTTTGCGACGTTCAGCACTTCTTTTTTCACGTATAGAATAAGAACGAGCACTAGTAACAGAATAATTTGGTACAATAGTAAATAAAACTAAAATTAAAGCAGCCAGAACATTCAAAGTTATGATGTACTGTAACAAAGTAATACCATTAAATGTTATGGAATCGAGAATGTTATAAGATTTAGTAAACATAGATAATAATAGTTCAAAAAAATCATTAACAAAATTACTTATATCAAAATTTAATAAAATCATTCAGTTTTCCCCGCCTGTCTACCTATAATAAAATACATAGCTGTTATAGAAATTGTAATAATACCAAATGCTTGGAGCCAATCTGGTAAATTACCAATAGTTTTAATAGCTAACTCTACAATTACAAAAAGATAACGTAAAGCAAGGATTAAACCACTAATTAAAGAAGAAATAAATTCCCATACATCTTTAAAAAACGAAATAATCCACTTAATACCGCTTAAAATACCTTTCATATATACACCTACCTATTCAACGCTAATTTGATAATACCAATAGAAAGAATGGTTATAACAAAACCAAAAATCCTAGAATGAGTATTAATTGCCGCAGTAATAAAATCCCAAATAAAATCATTAGTATTAGAATCAATAGAAATATCAATATCATTAATAGCATTTAACCTATTTTCATCAAGGAGTTTATCTTCAGCATCATTCAAATCATTAATATCAGTTTTATCAACCGACTCTTTTTCCTCATCAGTCAAATCTTCACCCTCAATGGCATCAACAACCTTATCAGCATTTGCATTTGCATTATTCATAATATCATCAGCATTCTTATTTGAAGAAGCAATAATTTTATCAGTATCGGGGTCAGATAATTGAATAATTTCATACTCTAAATTATCGATAGAAATCCAAGGTACATAAGAATTACTAGCATAATATGTACCAAAAGAAGCTAACCAAGATTTTTTTTCAATTTTAAAAACCAAACGATTAATATCTGTAGTAGGAGTAAAAGTATTAGAATAAGAATAGATATAAGTACCATACCAATCGCCATTAGTTTTATATTTAGCCCAGGAAGTTTTAGACCATACTCTATTATTACTAGGTATAATAGTACCGGCAGCAGTAGAATATCTACCAGTAATAGAAGCAGTTAAATTACCATAATTATAAGTAGTTAAGTAATTAGTAACACCTTCAGGGCCATATAAAGCAGTTTGAAAACGATAAGAAATATTAATCATATACTCACTATTAGCATCTAAATCAAGATTCTCAATAATAACTAAATATGAACCAATCTTTTTATTAGTTAAAACACCACTAGATTCAGTAGTATAATTACATTTCAAGTTATCACCAGTAGTACCACATATAGTATTGCCATCTGTATCAGTAAATTGCAAGTAATGAGAAGATTCAGCATATACATTAGCAACACCAAAAATAATAAAACTAATAAAACCAATAAATATTAAAATTATAATCACTAAGAATGCTTTAATTTTAAGTAAAATTGATTCGTTTTCATTAGAAAATTCTTCCATAAATTAATCATACCTTTCTTAAATTTACTTTGAGGAAAAGGTTCTTTATCATTTTTAGTTAAAACTGGTCTATCTTTAAGCATTAACTCGTCATAACTATCAAAATACTTATAATATTTTTTACGAAAAACTAACTCATTATTAGTAGCAAATATTCCCTCTAAGAAATTACAGAATCTATAACCCAGTGTTAACTCACTAGTATGTTCATTAATATTAATTTGTCTATATATCTTTTTAGCTCTAGTAAATTGACCTAATAAAGGAACAACAGAGCGAGAAATATACCATAATTCCTGAGTCATTTCTCTAATCGTTTTATCTACTTTTTCATAGTTCTGAGTAGCCCAAATAATATCAATACCCAAGTGTCTATGCATTA
This sequence comes from bacterium, assembly GCA_963588075.1. GTDB lineage: Bacteria > Bacillota_I > Bacilli_A > RF39 > UBA660 > Coprovivens. Next base: position 3,412 of record CAVAGO010000102.1, read on the forward strand.
TGAAGAAATCTCTATGTTCTTTCATAAATGACTTAAATTCACGATTATCAGCAAGAGTTGAAATTTCATCAATTAAAATTAAACAATTATACATTTTATAATAAGCCAAGTCAGACCAATCAATTTCAATACAACCACTTAATTTAAAATTAATAGTATATATATTTTCATAACGTTTCTTTAATCTCTTTATTTCTTTAATACCACATTTAGCTAAAATAGTAGTTTTACCACTACCAGGTACTCCAAAATAACCCTTAATCATCAAATTTCTCCTTAATAAAATCTTTTACATCTTTTATTATTTCGGAAACAAAATAAAAAAAAGCAAAAAAGAGAGAAACAGAATAAATAATAGAAAATAAATCTAATAAAAACACAATAATCACCTCTTATTTTTTAATTCAAGATAAACTAACAAAATAGCATAAGTCATATTAATATCAATTAAATTTTCAATATAATTTTTAAAACCAATGTTTGGCAAAGGAGAATTATATTCTTTATCTAATATACATTTAATATCATTTAAATTATTAATTAATTGATGATAGCGTAAATCTTTTTCAGTTTCAGTTGCCATATAGATCACCCCCAAATAATTTTCTTAAATAATAAGAAAGCACCATAAAATGCCATAGCACCAAATAAATATTTAGTAAAATAAAAAGGATAAAAAACCTCAATAATATTAATCATAAAATCACCTCAATAAACAAAAATGGAGGGGTAACCCCCTCCTCCTTTAGCTACCCGTGTATTAAACGTTTAGCTAAACCAATACCACCGCCGGCTAAGAAAATTCCAACAGGAATTAATAAAAGCGGTTTATCGGCAATAGTGGTAACAACTTCACCCACAATTGTAAACATATAAGTTACAACTTCTTTTACAGAATCCAAAGTACCAGACGCTCCTTCCATAAAACATTCCTCCAATTTATTTCCTTAACTTCCAAGCTAATCTTTCTAGCTTACAAGATAAAGACAACTTAAAAGCTCTTTTTTTAAAATTTAAGCGGTCAAACGCATTCGGTCGGTAAAGTTTATTAATAAGCCTATAATAATCTCCCCAAGAGCTTAAAACGAATGATTTTCCTTGTGTAATGAGATAAGCACATACAAGTAGTTGACCGCGCTTATTTAGATAACCTATCTCAGTAGTATGAGATGGAAAAGATTGTGTAATGTAAGAATAGTCTATATTATTTTTGTTCTGATATATTAATAACACTCTTACTTTGTGTATTTATGATTTTGGTAGCTTTAAATTTTTGATTTAAAGGATTTTTATAATCATCAACCAACTCACCATACAACTCATAAGTAGTGAAAACATCTTCGATACTAAAATAACGACTCAAATCTTTTTTTAAGAAAATTTGATGAGGTAAAGCCCCTTTCCTTTTTTCAGTATCTACAAACATTTTTCTATCAGCAAAGCAATACTCGATTCTAAAAAAACTAGAACCTTCAATATCAACAAGTCCATAATTCAGTAAAATAATACTTTGTTTCATGTATTAGATAAGCTCCTTTCTAATACGACAAATATTGTCGTTAATAAAATTATAAAGGGCACGACAAAAAATGTCAACGAAAACATGCGACATCAATGCCGTTTAAGAAAATAAAAAAATATGACATTATATGCCTAGGAGCTGATAAAATGTTTAAAAAATACAGAGAATTAAGAGGTTATACTCAATTACAATTAAGTGAATTAATAAATAAAGACCCAAGAACAATACAAAGAATAGAAAACAAAGAAGTACAACCAACAATGGAAAACTTTAAATTATTAGTAAAAGTATTAAAAATAAGTGATAAAGATATTTTAGAATATATAAAAAAATAATGGAAACAAAGTTTATAAACGGAAACGGAATATATATATTCAATAAAAAAACTAAAGAAATAAAGTATTATTGTTATATAAGTAATTTGGATCAAGAAGATTATCAAACGTTAAAAGAAGATGAAATATTTATAACTTATTACAACGGAGAAGTAAATATAACACAAAAAAAGTAACAATTAAGTTACTTTTTTATATACTTTTAAAACTCCAATAGATTTGTCTGGATTAGATAAAACATAATCATACAAATCATAAATAAGATAATCACCAAACAAAAACGATTTTAAATCAATTTCATTAAAAACAATAAATGGATCACCAAAAATTTCACCATAGGAATGTTCAATAACTAAAAACATAATAACGCCTCGCTTAATCTTTCATTATGTTAACCGATATAATATTTTAAAATTTAATCCCATATAATAAATAATATAATTCCCCTCTTAAAAATCCATTTTTTATAAAAATAGAACTGATAAGATCATTTATAAAAATATCAAACTATAACAAAAAATATTTTCTATAATAATATTTAACCATTAAATCAAATCTATTTCTTAATTCTTAAATCTAATAATAAACAATATATATAAATTAAATATGTCATATACCTTAATTTCTCTCACCTCCCCTCCTCTACCTGTCATATATATCATATTTTATTATTTACAGCTATTTTAAGAAGTTTTCTTATAAAGTTATAACAAGAACACATATTCCAAATAAAATCCCTAATATAAGCCATTTATAGCTTTTATATTCAATCCCTTCTTTTAATATCTTACCAGCACTTAAAGTAATCATAATACCAGCAGTAATAATTAATATAATACTCATTATAAAATCATTAATATATCTTTCTAAAAACATAATACTAAGTAAAGCTCCAAACACTTCTCCTAAAGCACTAACAACTGTCATAAAGAATGCTTTCCCCCTACTTCCAGTACTATAATAAATAGGTAAACTAATACATATTCCTTCAGGTATATTATGCATCATAATAATAAAACTCATTTTCAATCCTAAAGCAACACTATCACTACTAGTTAAAGCACAAATAATACCTTCCGGAACATTATGTACAAATAAACTAAACATACTTAAAATACCTATTTTATAAAGACTACTCTCTTCATCTATATTCTTTTCTATAACAAAAACTATTATATAACCTATAAATAATAAGATTAAACAATATATAAAGAGATAAATAATATTAAAATCATAATAAACTAACTTAATTCCATCTGGAATCAATTCTAATATAGATATAAGAAACATTACTATAAAAGATAATCCCATAGAAAAAGAAATAAGTTTATCTTTATATTTAGTATTTATAAATAATAAGATATTACCTAATATAGTAGCAAAACCAGCTATACTAGTTATTATTAATGGATATATTTTATTCATATTTAATTATATTTAATTAATTACCAACTATTACCATAATATATTTATTATTATAGTAAATAATAGTATTAGGAGGTTAGATTATGAGCAGAAAAGAAAATAATCAAAAATCTTCTAGTAATTGTAATAATAACGCTAGAAGCAATAGATCAAATGCTAGAGCTAATGATCAAAAACAATCTGGTTCAAAAAGCCAAAATAAGTAATTAGTAATAAAAAAGGAGAAACAATTTAATGTTTCTCCTTTTTATTATGTTTGACCATTAAGGTCAAACAAAAAAACTACCGGCTATGCCGG
>CAVAGO010000103.1:0-6972 GCA_963588075.1 bacterium
GGAGAATTAAATGATTACTACGACGCTACTGCTCTTGAATTCTTACCGGCATAGCCGGTAGTTTTTTTGTTTGACCTTAATGGTCAAACACAATAAAAAAGATAGTAACAAACTATCTTTAATCAAACTCTAATGATTCTAGTAAATCATCATACATAGCTGAACAATCATTACTACCATCTAAATTAACATATCTAATTTCATAGAAGTTACCTTTATAAACCATAGTAACAAATCTATACTTAGCAGATACTGCATATCCTCCTGCACTAGCCGGATTATCTACTAATTCAGCAACTGTTATTTCAGTCCACGTATTATCATTTATTTTCATTTCATTTTTTTGAGTAATATACCCATCTTCTGAAGAATAATTGCTTTGAACATCATCAAAATAATTATCGACGAAGCTATCAGCATTAGTAGTCTCTCCATAACTTATTCTAACTACGCAATTATCGCCATGTGTATAATACTTACTGAATGTATCGTTAGTTTTCAATTTAAAATCATCATCAATCTTATAATTTAAACCACCCATTGATACATAACCACTTTTTTCTGGATCAGTTCTAAATCTAAAATACATAACTATTAAAGCACTAGCAAACAACACAAAACAAATTGTATTAAAAATAAAACTAGCATTAATATTAAATTTTTGTGAAGATTTATTTTTGAAAAAATTAAATCCTTCACTATTATTATCTTTTTGTAAGTTATTACCCCAGTTAATAGCCGGTTTTTCTTTTTTTACTTTTTCCTTTTTCTTTTTTTCTTTTTTTACCGGTTGCACCTGAGATACCTCTTGTTGCATAACAGGTTGAACTTGAATTTGAGGTGCTTCCATAACTGGTGGTTGTTGTACTGGTGGAACCACATTGTTCTGTGGCATAATTTCCGGTACATTATTAGATGCCATTGGATTAGGCATAATCTCCGGTTGATTAGCTTTATTATTCTTCTTGTTGTTAACTAAGTCTTCTGCCGAAAAGAAAGGATTGTTATCAACTTTTCGATTATTTTTTTTCATTGCTTCATCAGCATTTATTTCATCTTTGCTTCTAAACCTTGAATCGTTTGAAAATATTTTCTCAATAGCAGTTCTTTCATCATACTGCATTGAATTCAAGCTATTCATTTCATTTTGAAAAAAATCAGCAGGTTTAGAACCACTAGTAAAAGTTGCATTATTATTTGACTTTTCTACAACTTCATTGACTTTAACAGAAATATCAGGAACACTATTAAAAACATTATCTTGACTCTTAGTAACAGCTGCCCCTATCTGGTCATCAAAACCATTCATAAAGTCAATTTGGGGTTTTAATTGTATATCAGAGCCACACATGTAACATTTTTTCTTAGTATCATCCAAAATAGTTCCACATTTTGGGCACTTTTTCATTTAACCCCTCCTAAGAATTACTTTTACTAGTATCAATAAATTTAAGTGATCTAGAGAAATTATCAAGTGATGCATTACATGCTGTATCATTACTATTATTAACTAATACAATATCATAGTAATAACCTTTATACAAAGAAGTTAAAAATTTATATCTAAGTTGAGTAGGTTCACTAGTTTTATCCTTTTTATAGAAAATATTCATATAATGCCAAGAAGCATCATTTAATGTTAAACTACTTTCTTGTGCAGTATATATTTTAAGTTCATCAACTACGTTACCAGATGAATCTTTTTCTGGTTCTAAAGCAGCTTTTTGTGTTGTAAACCAATCTTTAACATGGTCTTCTGATGTACTAGTACCAATAGTTATAGTTATTGAACAATCAGTACCTTTAGTACCACTTTTATTAAATGCAACACCACTACTAGAACTAGAACTTACTTGTTGTAAAGAATCATCTATCTCAAAGTATAAATTATTAAAAACAGGTTCTAACTCTGCTTCTTTAGTTCTACTATTATAGTATAATTTTCCTATAATAAATAATAATATAACAAGTCCAACTAATAGCACTATTTGAATAACACTCTTATGTTCCGAAAAGAAATCGAACATATCTTTTTCACCATTTTTAACAGGTTTTAATTCAACATTACGATAATTATTTTTATTATTCATATAATTATCTTTCATTTGATTATACGCAGGATTACTAAAATTCCCCCCGCTACTAAAGCCACCATTGTTATTATTAAAATTTGCTCCTGATCCAAAAGCTGAATCAGTAGGCCTATTATAATTAGTATTATTTTCAGGTACATAAGTCTTTGTGTTTACACCACACATAAAACAAACATCCTTGCCTTCTTCCATGAAAGCTCCACATTTAGGACATCTCATCTAATCACCTCTATATATTCATTCCAATTGATTTTGTTTTAAAAGAAATTATATCTTTTACTTTATTAAGTAATTCTAAATTTCTACTATTATTTATTACTTCTTGTAAATACGTTTCAACAGATTGGTAATATTTATCGAATTCTTCTCTATTACCTAAAGAAGCTAACTGACTTAAATAAGAAATAATTAAATCTTTTCTAAAATTAACGTTATTTTCCAATTTTACCAATCCTTTCTACTCTAAATTCATCAAGAATTAAATTAACTAACTCTAATAATAAATCACAAGCAATATTAGTATTACTAACTTTAAGTTCTTGTCTATTAATTACACAAAAAACAAGTTTATTTAAAAATAAATATGGATCATCTTCTAATAAAATAGACAAACGATATTCGATAGGTTCAATATTATAAAGTTTATTTTTTACCATATCTTTTCCAGCAAGTAAAAAACTTGATTCTATTATATCGATATTCTCTTTTAAACGTTTAATCAACTCTTTAATAAAGTCTTCTTTAAACCTCATATATATCATTCCCCATATTTTATATAAATACCATATATATTAAAATTATAACACAGAAAAAAGAAGATATCATCTTCTTTTCATTATTTTTCATTTTTTTCGTCAAAATACTTAACTATTATATAGAAGACTAAAGAAATAACAAATGCTTGAAAAATATATTCATTAGTAAAGAATTCACTCAACATGATACCAAAAAGTGAAATTGTTGAACCAAATAAAATTCTTTCTAAATAAGCGATTATAATACTTAATCTTCCTTTTTTATCTGTTACTAGTTCAAGATGATAATCAAATCTTGTTTTCTTACTAACATGTGTCATTAAATAATTAAAATACATTATTACTGGAATAAATGTAATACATAAACCAGCAATTATTACTATACCTTCTACCATAATTAACCTCCCAATATATCATTTATATAAACACAACTATCATTTTTAAAACCTCTTTTTACGTATTCAGGTTTTTCAAATGCTTTCAATGAATAATTATAATCTACCATAAATTCATAATAAGATATAGATGTATCAGTACTATCTTCATAACACATTTGCTTATTATCACTAATCAGTACTCTAAAATACATATTTTTCTTATCAAAAGAAACATGAACACTCTTGTTTCTATCTAAAGTAACACCATCTACAATAATAGGAAATTTATCATTAAGATTATAAACTAACCCATCCATTCCAATTACTTTTAAATTATTATTATACTTTGTATCAGTTTCATCTTTTTCTATAATAACTAAATAAGCTCCATAAGGATAAAACTCTGGCATTGAATCAAAATCTTTAAAAGTATATGTATATATATTAAGACCGTCTTTATCATATAAATTAACTGTAAAAGATTCTTTTTCTACATGCTTAAATTCAACTGTTATACTAGTTGAAAGACCATCTATCTTTCTTGCACTAACATCAAAGTAATCTCCAGGATATTGCGATTCTCTAAATAATAATTGATAATCTGTTAGCGGCATTTTATCACCATAAGATTTAAACTCATTACCAACTTCTAAAGAAGTAACTGTATAATCTTTATAATAAACTAAATCATTATATTTTATATAATAACTTTTTCTTTCTTCATTAGTTCCAATAGCTAACTCTTTTGTATTACCTTCTGCCATCAAGAAAGTTCCAACACATGAACTACGATATACATAGTATTTATCATTAATAATTACTATATGATTATTAATCTTACTTAAAATACAACCTTTAAACAATGTTTTTGTCCCGTTTAAATCTTCAGCATAAGTATAAATACCATTATAGTTATCTTTAAAGGAATTATCTCCCAAACTATCTAGTAAATCAGTCAAAACATTATCATCGTTTTTTACTAGCATCCCAACCCCAAATGCCACAAAACACAATACTATCAAAAACAGAAAGAATTTAAAGTTTTGTTTTTTTCTATCCTTCATAAGCTATTCTCCTATACTAATCAAATTATAACATAAGTATTAATTTTTTGAACAAAAAAAGAGAGTTTCCTCTCTTACTTCTCTGACATTTTATAAACTAATGATAAAGTATCTTCTTCATCAGTTGAATAACTTACACCAGTTGCTAATTCTGTTTGACGTTGAGCTAAATTACTCATCATTCCCTTTTGTTTACCAAAAGCTTCAGCTATATCTTTTAAACATCTATTCTTTTTACCTTCTAATTTTCTAATATTAACAGTATAAGCATATAACATAAATTCTTCTAATAATTTATAGAATGTATTAGCATCATATTTTTCTTGATTATGTTCATCAAAATACAAGAAAAATTTATCAACTATCATAGTTCTACTTATATCTTTTAATTCTGATGAAACAACTCTATCAACACCAAATACATCTACTTCAGTCTTAACTACTTCCCCATACAAAGCATTAACAGATAATAAAGCTGCATTTAAGAAAGTATCATCTCTTAGTAATTCCATTACAACACTTCTTAATAACTCAGTATATTCTTCTCTAGTTCTAACATATCTTTCATGTCTTTCATCAATCTCTGTATTAGCTTTAACTTTATATGCAGCTAATTCCTTTTTTAATCTTTCTAATTCTTTAGTTTTTAACTGACGTAACAAGAAACTACCATGTTCAATATTATAAATAGTATCATTCATTCTAGATTCATCCATACCAGCTTTAATAGAAGCTTTTGAATATCTTTGATAATCATTTTCTAAATGACCATATAAACATGAGATTCTTACCATTGGTACATCATGCATTTTAACTTTTATCTTTCTCACAATATCATTTATATGGAATATAACAGCTGATGCTTCTCTTCTTTCTTCATATAATTGATCAACATTCGCAGTTAATTCGTTTAATGCAGTAACAATCTTTGTTGCTTCAATCATTTCTTGTCTTTTTACATACAAACTATATTGATTATAATATAATCTCTCTGACTCCGTTAATAAATACTTAACTATCGCATCGATTAAACCTTTTTCATCTAAAGCTTTAATATCTACTCCATATTCAGCTAATAATTCACCAATATTTTCTTGTTTCTTTAAAGTATCTATCTTCTTTAAATTTTCTTTTATTCCATGTAACATTTTTTCATCTACCATATTTACACCTTCTTCTTTATTATTTCTGTATCATCAAAACTAAATCCATTAGTAATATATGTTTTCAAACTATTATACATATCATTTAATTCTTGTTTACTAAAACCCGCTAAGCTAACACTTTCACTACCATTATAGCCTTTATATATTTCATTAATTAACTTAGCTTGAACTAATCCTCTATCAACATTACTTGCTAAAGAATTATCAATATCAGTTAATGAATTTTCTCTCTTTTTCATTAACTTATCATATTCACCTAAAACTCTCTTATAATAAGCTGTAACTACTTTTCTAAATTTATTAATAAAACTATCTACATCAACATAAGTTACATCACCATATATCTTTTCATAATATAATTCAAAAATATTTGGTACATCAAGTAACTTACCATCTTCTTCTATCTCAAAATTATTTTCTAAATAAAACATCACACCATGTATTTTATATAATTCTTTAAATACATTTAACAAAATATCTTTATTATCAGTAGAAGATTTCAATCTTCCAAGCAATCCTTTTTTCGATGTTTCTATTTCTAAATCTTCTACATCAAAATTAATAATTCCTTCTAAAAACTTAGCTAAATCTCTACTTATTCCATAAGCTTCGCTATATTCATCTTTCATAGTTGATCGTAACGTTAAGGAATTATTAAAATCACTTTGTAATCTTTCCATCATACCAGAATGTTCTACATAAACATTTCCTGCTAAATATTCCTCTTGTAAACGCATTCTATTATACCATTCATAATAATGATATTTTATTCTATAAAACGAAGATATCGCCTTATTTAAAGCATCATCATCCATTTTCAAAACTGTATCAGCATATCTTATTGCTACATTAATTCTTTCTAATTCTACACTTAATTCTTTATATTTTGATGAACTAAACTTCTTTTGACCATATACATTTTCAAGCTTATTTAATTCATTAACACATTTACTTTTCTCTTCTAAATAGAATTTTAATACAACTTCTCTAAAAGTTTGTCTTTTCGTTCTATAATCTAATTCATCATAATAAGCAAACATTCTTACCGATTGAAAAATCCCCTGTAATATTTCATTTTTTCTTATGTATTTAGGTTTTAAGAAAGTAGATAATACTTTACCATCATTATCTAAATCAGCATATTCTCTTATAATAGCAACTTCTTCAGCACTTAAAACATATTTTAAATCATACCCTGTAAAAAGTTCATCCATTCTACAATCGTACAACTTATCATAATCTTCCTTACTTAATAACCCTTGTTCGTATCCTAAAGAAATCCAGCTTTGACATTCGTTATATCTTAACTGAATTTTCATAATTGTATTTTGATAAGTACTAATAAAATCTGCATAATCTGAAAAATAATTTTTTATTGCCATCTTATATACCCCACTAAACGTGTATTATTCTAACATAGCAAGTACATTTTATCAATTCAAAAAGCCATTATAATAATGGCATTTAATTTCAGAAGTAAATGCACTTTCTTACTCCCCACGTGCATTTAGTTTTAT
>CAVAGO010000104.1:0-6676 GCA_963588075.1 bacterium
ATAAAACTAAATGCACGTGGGGAGTAAGAAAGTGCATTTACTTCTGAAATTAAATTCCTGTTTTTTTTCGAAAAAAACACTTGACACGCAAGTTCGGGGGGGTAAAATCTTTATAGATAATAGAGGAGTGTAAATTATGAAAAAGAATTTATTTTATATTTTTATATCTATAATATGTTTATTTTGTTTTGTTACAAGAGCAAGTGCTGTAACAACACCTTTTGAAAATCAAGAAATATTTCTTCATGATTGGGATACTGAACTAAAAGAAGGATTACAAACAAAACAAATTTTATATGAAGATAAGTTATATTACGAATATGGTTATATTACATCATCAATTGAAATTGATTATGATAATTCTCAACTTAATGACAAACTTGTTAAATATGATATTACTAGCAACATTGTTAAAGAAAAAACATTAAAAAATACCATTTTATTTAATGTAGAGATTCAGGACGATTACATATATGCTCTTGGTATTAAAACCAGTAGTGGAATTCCATTTATATTTATTTATAATCTTAATTTAGAATTAGTTGAACAGTACTTTATTGATATTTCATCTTCTAATCTTGAGTACATTATTATGAACAACATCTATGGGATTAACACTTTTGCGGTAGAAGACAATAATATATATATTCAATTAAATGGAGAAGTTGGTGTCTTTAATACAGATACTGAACAAGTAAGTGAAGTAACTGATGAAGAAATCATAAAGAAATATTTTCCATACTTATTAACAGGCTCAATTAGTTATGATAAAAAAGATGACTATGAAGTTTATTCAGGGTTTATTAGATGTGATAAAAGTACTCGAACTTGTATGCAAGAAAATTATGTCTACCTTATGAAAAACAACGAAGAAGTATGGTACAAAGAATACTCTGAATATACTGGAATTGTTAATGTAAAAATTGTTGATAATTACATAGTAGGTCTTGGGTCTAGATATGATGAAGACAATAATAAAATCATTGAAATAATCGTAATTGATATGGAAAATGGTGAAATATTACAAAAAATAACTCCAGATGCTACAACAAATAATAATTATATAATGTTAGAAGCTGGGGAAAAGAGTTTTATGGTAAATTCAGTAACAGAATCAACAGATGGTAATTGTGCTATAGTTGATTCAACATTATCGACTACATTAATGGGTGAAGCTGCAAATTCTCAAGGATGTTATAACTTAACTAAAGAAGTATGGTATATTCCTCTAAATATAACAACAAAAGTAATCGGTACTGGTAAAGGAAAAATAGAAGCTATTAATACAGCAAGATATGGCGAAGACATAACTTTTAAAGTGACTCCGGATAATGGATATATATTAGGAGAAGTAAGAGTAACAGATGCCAATGGTAACGTTGTAACGTTTACAGACAATACATTCACAATGCCAAATGCTGATGTCTTAATAGAAGTAACATTTAATCTAGAAGAAAATTCTGAAACTTCAGATTTAATTTTAACAATCTGCACACTTCTTATAATTTCAGTAATACTAATAACTTACTCAAATAGAAAAAAGAATAACTTAGTTTAAAACAGGAAATTAAAATTCCTGTTTTTTCATGCAATTATTTCTTGACACATAACTTTTTAGAAGAGTATTATTTTTATAGACAATAGGAGAATCAGTTATATGAAAAAATTAAAAACAAAAAAGAAACTATTCATTATAGTAATATTATTAATACTCTTTGCAGGAGCAGTTGGTATTTATGCAGCAAGCAAATATTACAGACACATTTGGACACATGAAGTAACATATATTGAAGGACACAATGAGTATATAACAAATGATATCATCGAAGATAATGGTTATTTTATCGCAGTAGGTCATGACTCAACAGGAGAAAACTACAAACCAACCTTTGTTGTCTATGATGAAAATGGAAAATTTGTAAAAGAAGTTGATTTAACAGGTGATTACGAATTTGTCGAATCGGGACTTCACGATAGTTATAATGGTGGAATAGCAAAAAAAATAGTAAAAAATAATGACAAATATTTAGTTTTAACTATTTGGTGTTTTAACAGGTATCTAATAGAAATAAATGAAGATTTTGAAGTGGAAAAAATATATTCTTACTCTTCTTTTAATAATATTTTTTATGGTAGTTTTATAACTCAAGCTTATGAAACATTTTTAGAAGAAGATGAAGAGTATTATTATGTGTTTGGAGGAGACCAAGTAGACTATACAATTTTAAGAATCGAAAAGCAAATCTTAGTAATTATGAATTTTTTGCAGGACCATACTTCATAAATAACAATACTGATAGAGCAACTTATAACTACGAAGGCAAAGTCCTAGACTTATACAACATATATAGCACTATCTATAATAGTTCTATTCAAAACAGAACAATAAACGATTCATCATATACCTTTGAACCACGTTTTGTAAGTAAAGTTAATGACTATTATTTAATGGGAATTTATAACTCTAGTTTAAATACATCAATTTTATTTTTATACGATCCAAATACTGAAAGTGATAATTTAGAAGATAAAATTTTATGGGAATTAAACTTAGAAGGAAGATTTGTTAATACTGCAATTGAATTCAATGGAAAAATATTAATTGCAGATAACCAATATCTGGAAATGTATGATTTAGAAGGTAATAGTTTAGGAAAAGATGAATTATCAAATTATTTACAAACAGATGAAACAAATTTTATAGTAGAACACTTAATAGCAGTTGGAGATAGTGGATTTGCTCTAACAGGTAGTGCCGAAGTTGAAGTAGAAAGTGATGCTGATACTGATAATGCAGAGATGGGTAATATCAGTAATAACAATTCAGTTGATGAAAATGGAATCCCTTTATTACCAGATGGTTCAACTCCACCAGAAGGAGCAACAGAGAATGACATGAAAGAAGCTGGTGTAGAATTAAAAGAAGAACCTAGTTCATCTAATGCAATTACATCTCAAGCCGAAATGGGAGATATTGAAGAAAGTTCCCAATCTATGATAGCTGAAGTTTTATATTTCAACATATATCATAATATCTACACTAAAACAGATGGAAACGGAACAATTGAATCTAATAAAACAGAAGCAGGTTGGGGAGAAGAAATTACTTTTACAATAACTCCAAAAGAAGGATTCAAACTAAAAGAAGTAAAAGTAACAGATTCAAACGGCAATACAATAACATTCACAGATTATATCTTTTCAATGCCAAATGCTGACGTAACTATCGAAGCAACATTCACTCCAATAAAAGAAGAAAATAACCCAGAAACAACAGATAAAATAATTTTTACATTGATAGCAACAATAACTTTAGGATTTTTGTTACTTCACAATAATAGAAAAAGAAATATATTAAATTAAGATAGGATAAATTTCCTATCTATTTATTTTGGTAAGTGATATAATTATAAATAATAATAGAGGTGAATAAAAATGAAAAAAGTAAAGTTAATCTTTAGTTTTATGTTATTCTTTTTGTGTATTACAATGGTAAAAGCAGAAGACATCTTCACGAAAAATTGGGAACAAGCAAACAATCAGTTAACACAAAGCAATGCTACAGTTTTATTAATGATGGAAAATGTTGAAACGTATAAAGAAGGATTTTTAAAATCAGAAATAGAATCTGTTGATTCGACTGAAAATATTATTGTATCAAAGTTAACTTATTATGATCTAAAAGGTAATGTTGTGAAAAGTACAACGTACGAGAATAACACTATTATAAATATGAGTGTTCAAGATGATTCAATATACGCATTAACTTTAAAAACAAAAACAGAAAATGATGAAACAATATCTGAAATGTACTTACAAAAAATAAATAGTGAATTAAAAATTGAAAAAGAAGTTTATATAGGAGTAGATGAGGATTCAAATACTTTACTAATAACAATGATTTCCAAAATACTTGGAATTCAAACATTTAATATAAGTACTGATGAAATTTGTTTATATAATCAAAAGTATATCGAATGCTATAACACAAACTTTGAGCAAACATCAAAAATTGGTAGTGATGAAGAAAATTTTGACCAAGTATTTGAAGAAAAAATGCCAGAATTATTTTCATTTTCTTCAACTGTTAATAGTAGTAATGAAATATCTTTAGGAATAGACAGTTTGGGTAATAAAAAAATTGCTAGTAGTGTCATACAAAAAGAAAATACTGAAACAAGCGGAACAACAACGCAAGCATCTTTAGTTTTATATGAAGATAACACAATAGTTTTTGATAAAACATATGATGAGTACGCAATGATTCTTCACGCTAAATTAATTGACAATTATATTGTAGCAACAGCAGCAAGTATGGATGAAACAACAGACTCTAGTATGCCGATATTTGAATTAATAGTAATTGATTATGAGGGTAATATAATACAAAAAATAGAAAATAATGATGCATTATTCACTACTGATATTGCAATAAATGGGAAATCATTTATGACATCTATTTTGTATCAATCAACAGAAGGAAGTTGTGCAAGCGATTTATTAATGGGAACAACAAGTCAAAATTGTTATTATTCAAAATCTTTAATCTTCTCAACTCCTGGAAAAATTGATACCAACATAATAGGAAAAGGAACAATAAATGTTAATAAAACAGATTCAGCAGGAAATAAAGTAGTATTTCAAATAACTCCAGAAGAAGGATATGTTTTAAGTGTAGTAAAAGTGACAGATTCAAATGGTAATATTATAACTTTTACGGATTACACATTCACAATGCCTAATGCAGATGTAACAATCGAAGCCATTTTTGTTCCAGACAATCCAAAAACATCAGACATATTTGCAATAGTATGTACTGTATTTGTAATCTCTGGAATACTACTAACATACCTAAATCAAAAAAGAATCAAACTAAACTAAGATAGGAATAACTCCTATCTTTTTTAAATTGTGTTATAATCAATACCGGAAGTGATTAGATGAACTATCTAAAAAAACATAAAAAATTTACTATCCTATATAGTATTCTTATCGTAATATCACTTATAGCAATTATCTTCACTTATAATAATCATTCATTCTATAAACATACAATTGCTAAAATAACTAATACTACCGAAGAATACATATCTACTGAAGAAGTAACATATGGATACAAAGATGATCTATATAACCAAACAATAACAGCTACTATCCTAAATGGTACTCATAAAGGAGAATCTATTACTCTAGAAAATGAATATCATAGTGGAGAAGCTTATACTCAAAAATATCAAAAAAATGATGAAGTATTTATATCTATTAATGAAAATAATTCTAAAATAAGAAATGCTCATATAGAAGGATATAAAAGAGATAAATATATTGTTATATTAGTAGTATCTTTTATCTTAGTAATAATCTTAGTAGGACAATTAAAAGGATTTCTCTCTATAATAAGTGTTATTCTTAATATAATCTTATTCAATATAATAGTATATCTTAATACTAAAGATATCTCCTTCCCAATACTATCTTATATAGGAGCTATAATATTCTCTAGTATCTGTTTAACCTTAGTATCAGGAATAAATAAAAAAACAATATCAGCTATTATAAGTAGTATATTAGGAGTAACTATTACTATGTTGATAAGTCTAATAGTTATCAACATAACAAAATATAGTGGTATAAGATTAGAAAACATGGAACTATTAACAAGACCATATGAAGGAATCTTCATATCAGAGATAATTCTAGGCGGTCTAGGAGCCATAATGGACATATCCATTAGTATTTCCTCATCCTTAAACGAAATACTCGAAAAGAACCCTAAAATAACTAAAAAACAACTAATAAAATCAGGATACAATATAGGAAAAGATATAATGAGTACAATGATAAATGTCTTATTCTTTACTTACATATGTACATCTATTCCTAATCTTGTTATCTTATTTAGAAATGGTATATCATTAAGTATCTTAACAAACGAATATATAAGTTTAGAAATGACTAGAGCTCTAACAGGAGCAATAGGTATAACTATTACAATACCTATTGCAATATATACAACAGTATTATTATATAAAAGGAGGTCTAAACAATGATAAAACTATTATCTCTAATATTATTAGTATTACTAACTATAATAGGAGGTAAAAGAGGTATCAAAACCTTCTTTACTATCTACATGAACCTAACTCTATTATTTATATTAATTATTATAATAGGATGGGGTTTCAACCCCACAATCCCAACCCTAGTAATCTGTATTATAATAAGTATAATAATCTTATTCTTCTTAAATGGATATAATAAAAAAACATTATCTTCCTTTATATCAGTAATTCTTACTTTAATAGTATTTACTATAATTACTTATATTTTAGGAAATAACATTTATATTCAAGGATATGCTGAAGAAACAATAGATTCTATTGGTTATTTAATATATAATACTGGCTTAGATATGTTATCTTTATCTAATTGTATTATTATAATAGGACTTATAGGTAATATAAATGATACTTCGATAGCTATATCTTCAGCTCTCTATGAGTTACATGAAAATACTCCTAAACTATCTCCTAAAGAATTATTTATATCTGGTATGAATATTGGAAAAGATATTTTAGGAACAACTACTAATACATTATTCTTTGCATACTTAGGAGGATTTATGACTTTGTTCATTTATTTCCAAGACTTTCAATATAGTTTTACTACTATAATA
>CAVAGO010000105.1:0-6553 GCA_963588075.1 bacterium
TCTATTCATTTATTTTGAATAATAGTATATGGTAGTATCTTAAATTTATCTAGTATATAGCTAATAGCTATATACTAGATAATATGATATATCGTAGGTATCATATTCTATATTTAAATGAATTTTTAAATTTCTTTATTTAAAGGACATACAAATGAAATATAATCTTGTGGATAATATAACAACATTGAATAACAATGACTTGTATATTAAAGATAATAAAATTGTATTAGATGGGGGGGGGTTACTAATACTCCTAACCTAACTGCTAATAGTAATGAAATAGTAACTGCTGATTGGGTACATAATACTATAACTAATAATAACTTATATGCAGATATGGTATCATATGGCGCTACTCATGATTGGGTAGTGGCATATGATAAAACTTGGGATAATACACCTACTATAAGTGGTACATTTGCTTATAACGTAGATTTAAATAATTATAGATTTATGTCAATATATGTCGAGTTAATGTATAGTGGTAACCAACATAGCTCAGACACTAATTTATATCCAATACCATTAATAATAAATAAAAAATTCACCCATTCATGTAAAGGGTATTCTAGGTCATTTACCATAACATTTACATCTAATACTCAATTTGAATTAAATGTAAATAGTAGTGGGTATACTAAAACTATATTAACTATAAAAGTTATATAACTCCATATCCTATATCTTAATTGAATTTTAAAATTTATTAAGAATAGGAGATAATCTAGTTATGCATATCAATGACAAATTATTCGATATAGTTATGGGATTGGTTATTGTGTTTATTTTAGTATGTATGTTTATAGGAGCATACTTATTTATTACTGTTTAAATTAATCTTATATATGTAAAATAAGTTATTACTTACTTAGGGAATATATTCCCTAAGTAAGTAATACTAATTCCTAACATCTACAACCATTATTTTTTAATGTCTTTAAAGAATCCATCTATATCAGCTTTATTAACAATATCATTAACTACAAATGGATCTTCAAAATCAACATCACTATTCTTAGTTGTACTAGGTCTAATCTCATCAGTATGGCTACTAACTACTCTATCGTTTTTACCATCCATCCTTGCACTCATTATAGTAAGTGTTTTTTCTAAACTAGAATTAATATTTCGTAGTTCTTTTAACTCATCTAGGATTTTACCTAATTTACTAACTACGTTGTATCCTATAATAGCCATAACTATCGAAGCTACAAAAAGCACATTAAAAATATTTGCAATACATTCAATAAGTGTCATAACCATCTCCTTTTTATTTTAAAATAATGACCCACCATTATGCATAAGTCTATGAGTAATAAGTGCTATACCTATTACACCTACTATACAACCATATATTATATAGCGTCTTAACATTGCAAGTCCAATTGCTAACTCAATCCCCCCTTCATTTACCAACATATCTATATCTTTTTTTATAAGCTCCTTACTTTCATCAGTAGTTGGATCTTCAATCTTATAATCCCTAATTGTCACACGTACGATATACTCTCTAGCACTTTTAAATTTATCAGAAGTAAGCCAATCTTGTAATAGTTCATCAGGAGCTTTACCATCATTTTTAAGACATATATCAAAATTCTTGAAGCCATCAAATGTTGCTCTAATTGTTAATATAGGTATAGTAATAATTACTAGTACAACAAATATGATGTTCTCTAATACCAATACATTCTCATTGAGAAATATTAAAAGTGACAAAAGCCCACTTAACGAATCTTTAAAGAATTCTATAATTACTTCCATTTTTTACTCCTTGTTTTTAAATTACATAGCATAGAAAAAAACATATGCCCCTAAACCAATTACAGTTATAGCACAAGCTATAACACCTAACAGTTGAATATGCTCCTTAAATTCATAATTATCATTCATACATAACTCCTTTCTGAATTTACTCATTTTAATATTTAAATCTAAATAAATCTTTTACAAAAGATGAGATACTAGATGCAATTGATAAATACGGCATTAGTATCTCAGAAGCAACATCTAAAGGTTATTACCAATCTGCTAACAATTCTATTTGCTGTGACCATGAATACGAAGGAATGGTTTGGCAGATTATGGGATATGAATGGACAAGTGAACAATAGCTATTCATAACTCCCTAATGGTAAATTGCTTCAATCTAAACTATATATAAATAAAAATATGTAGTTTAATTATAAACTGTCTTTATAACAAGAAAAAATACATATAAGAGATATAGTATATAAACTATATCTCTTATTTATTACATCATCTCATTTTTAAAGGAAAAACTATGTTTAATGGTTTTGTTAATGCTGCACATGCAGCACGGAAGAATAGTGGTGCAGTTACATACTGTAATTATTTGGCTAACAGAGCAGTAAATGGTAGTCTATTAGTGGTCAATCTGACCACTAATAGACCATTAAAAGGAAACTCTAATGGAACTTATACTCTCACCAGGATAAATCAAGAGGGTGATAAGGTAGTAGAGTTTATCCAAGCTGCAACTTTCCATAAGATGATAGATAAACGAAATGATAACATAGTATGTCTATCAGAAGTGCAGGATGAATTGTTAAATAAGTTACCAACAGATAATGTTGATTATAATACTTCTAACTCTAAAGCAGAAGTGTTACCCAGTAAAGTAAAGGTAATGTAATATTCTATTAAAACTTACCTAGTATCTAACAATTCAATATATAATATATAGAAATATTATATTTATAGGGATATAGTATATACTATATCCCTACCTATTTTAAAAGTTAACAGATGGTGCACTTATTTTTTTTATATTATTAGATATATTTAGACTAGTAGGTTCTTCGAATTGTATAGTACAAGCTATATCTTCTAACATATCCGTATCTTTTACTATAAACTCTAACCCATCTACCATTTTACCAAGAAAATTAACTTTATAAGATTTAGTTTTAATATTAACATATGTGCTACTTAGATATTTCTCAAAAGCAGCTAATAGTTTATGACTACCTATCATCTTATAATAATTAATATTACCTAACTCATCTCTATTCCAATTACTATCTATGGTAATACATGCTAATATAACATCTAATATAGCTATCAATGGGTTACTGCTATCAAAGTTATCATCTTTATCTATATTAAGTATAAAATCTCTAACACTACCAGCTCTATCTCTACCATATATATTCTCTGTAATATTAGTAACTCTATCTATAAGCTCTTCTAATTTCTCATTTTTAGTATAACTATTATATACATTTAATTTACTAAATTCATCTAGTTTATTATCCCCAGTAGGTGGTAGATTAAGAATAATACTACTATTACTAGATATACTATTACTAACATTTACATTAGTATTAGAACCAATAGAGTTATTAAACCCTCTATTAAACTCTTTTGGAGCAGTAGGACTACTTGTTATATAACTTAGATAAGCATCATATGCATATTTAACATAACCTTTATTAGTAGACATATTAGTTATCATAGCTTCTGCTATTTTAACTTTATATAGTAAAGTAGTACCTAATACATCTTGTAAAAATGCTTCCATACAATCACTAGTAGTACCACTACTATAAATATATAGACTAGTTAAATCTGTTATACTTAAATTATTCCAAGAACTATTAGATAAATCATTTACTAATGATTCATATAGGTTTCTACCAACACAAGATGATAGATTATTTAACCCTATACCACCTAGTACACTAGTAACACCAGAATATAATGCTGCTTTAAGCATAATATTCCAATCATCACTATTCCACTTAGATATAGCTTTTATCTTACTCCAACTAGTTCTTAAACTATTATATATATTATAACCATTAGCTATGATATCTGTTATAGTATTAGCTGCTAATTTAAAGGAGTTATAATATTCCATCCATTTAGAAGTATCTATACCTAATGTAGATGTAATAGTTCCCATAAGAGAACCAAGATTCATACTACCAAATATAGATAGACCTTGTGATAGATATCCACTAGCATTAACAGCAAAGTTCATAAAGTTAGTTATATATTTATCTACTAATGATGCAGCACTAGATAGGTTAGCTGCATAGTCATTGATAGCACTTAACTTAGATAACGTAGTAGATATCATAGTGTTAGAACTAACTTTAGAATAATCAGTTGTATATTTAGCTACATTCTTTTGCCATTCATAGTTACTTAGGTTATCATATGCTTTTCTTACATCTGACATAACATTAGAACCAAATAGGTTATTAACTACGTTAGATGCATAACTACTTCCACTTGTACCTGAATCAGTGACATTAACTTTAGTTATAGCCATATGATATCCTTACCTACATAACTCTATTATCTCTTTTTGTTTCTTTATACATTGTAACATACCAGCTACTATATCACCACTACTGTTGCCATTAAAATTACAATCATATTCTGGTATTTTACATTTAACTGGTACATTAACTTTTTGTACTTTATACTCTGTTAGATAACGTATTTCTGGTTCACAAGTTACTACTTCTTGTTTAGTAGCACATCCTGTAAATACTAACAACCCAATTGTAAACAATAATATCTTTTTCATCTTTTAAATTCCTCCTTATATTATAGATCTTTTAGTTTAACATTTTTAATAATGGATAATAACTGGTTAACATTTATTGGTTCACCTTTATTATAACTATCCATAATATTATTAAGTTCTTTTATATTATATGTTAGATTATTAAGATTAGAAGATATATTATTATATTTACTATCATCTATCTTACTCTCTTCTATAGCTACATTTTGTTCTACTATAATAGCTTTAAGTTTTTCTATTTGTGCATTAGCTACAACTAGTTCTGCTTGTTTATTAACAAGTTCTGCATTAAGTCTTTTATTCTCTTCTTTAGTAACTTGTATCTCTTTTTCTAGGACTGTTATTCTAGTATTAAGTTCATCGAACTTATTAGAGATAGGATCATATATAAAAAATTTAATACCAAGACCAACTATAAGTATACCTATTAACCAACCCCATATACTATTCTTACTAAATATACTACCAAATAATGCTTTACCAGCCGATAATACTTCGATAGCCATATGTTATCCTTTTAGATTTAATTTTTCAATCAAATTTTAATTTAGCTAAAAAGTAAAATAAATAAGTTATACCAATATATTTATATTTAGAAGGTAATATATAATTATTATCTTGAATTTATTTGTAAGGAGATCTATATGAAAAAAGATCTTGTGGTTTTTGAGCATGCGGCATTACTAGATGGTGACAAAAACAATTACTTAGCTTTAAAAGTTAAGGAAGATGTTAAGGTTCTAAATCTAGAAACTGGTATTTTTCTAAAGGGTAATAAAGATGGGAGCTTTAACCTGAGTAGAAATAAGGGTGGCTACGAAAATCGTAGCGAAGAAAATCTGAAGAAATACATTGTCACCAGCGGAGGTATAACTTCCGCTGGTGATTTGGTAAAAATGGTTAATCGCCATGAGTCTACTATTGTTGCTATGGAGAAATTCATGGCAGCACATAAATCAGATGAGCATTTGAAGGAAAGTAACTATATTACTATAGAGAATATAGAAAATAATCCTCCAAATAAATAATAGCTAGTATTAAAGTAGGTACTATTGTAACTCATCGGGTACACGTTGCTAAATTATGGAATATATATATAAATATTCATAATTTAGTCATATAATAGGTAACTAGAAAAATTTTCTAGTTACCTTTATTTTTTTCTTATTTAATTATTTAATGTTAATTTCTGAAATTAATAACCTTATCCATAAGGAATGATATGATTACTGTTAAAATAAATAAATGGAATGATACTGAGAATTTAAAACAAATCTCTACTATATGGGATATTAGTACTAATAAAGATTTTACTAATATTATATCTAGTAAAGAAAAAAATGTAGATATGTATGTATATAATATAAAAAGAGAAGATTTATATAAATTATCTACATTAGGAGATACTACTAAATATTATATTAGAGCTACTAGAAGATTTAAGACTAATACTAAAACAAGAGATTTAGAATATCTAAAAGCAGATATATTTACTATAGATCCTAAACAACCTACTAATACAAATTATGATACATCCATATTGTCTGGTTATGATGTAATAGTAAATGAACCTACACTAACTTTAGATTATTCAGAGATAGGGAATAGTAAAGTTATAGTCCATACATCAGATTTCAAATCTAATACTGGATCACATATAGCTACTAACTGGTATATAACAGATTTAGAAGATAATATAATATTTAGCTCTATGAACGATAGTATTAATCTTACATCTATAGATCTAAATAATAAATCTAAATACTGGAATGATTATACTATTATTAAGATATATGCATCTCATATTACTAATTTAAATACTACTAGTAAAGCAGGATGTATAATTGTTCAACCTAATGAAAATATTAACTTTACTTTTAGTTTACCAGATTATATAGAATATGGAACTACTAATACCATTACATTAAACGCTATAACTGAACTATTTCCTAAAGGTGTATATAAAGTAGTTATATCTAATAACCAAAC
>CAVAGO010000106.1:0-6550 GCA_963588075.1 bacterium
AGCTAATACTCTATTTCCCCCAGGTAATAATAAACCATCACACATTTCTAAAGTATCTAATATAACTTTATCATCTTGATATGGAATAAGTAATGGAATTCCACCATTTTCAACTATCTTCTTTATATAGTTATTTCCAAATCTATAAGTATCAGCAAAAGTATCATTAGTAAGCATATAATTACTAGTTGGTAAAATCCCTATAACAGGCTTTCTATTCTCCATAAAAATCCTCCATAACTTGATCTATTAATTCTTCTTCTCCTACAGGAACAACTTTATATCCCATAGTAATATAATTATTATAATTAATTCCTGTATCAAGTTCAATATTACCATTACCAACTATTTTATAAAATTGATTAATTAACCATTTATTCATACCTATATATCCTTGATTAATAAATATTACTACATCATAAGAAGTACTTCTTATTTTATTAAGTATATTTAAAGTAATTAAAGGATTTCCTTCTGTAATAAATAAAGAATTGTTACTTAATAATAATTCTTTACTAGCACTTTCAACTAATTCTTTAATAGCATCATAATAATTTTGAAAACTTATCTTAGTATTCATCTTATCATTATCTATTTCAATTAATTGTTTAACTATATCTTCTTCAAGTATTAAATTATCTAACAATTCTTTCATATTATCTCCTACTTTTTACCTTTTGTTAATTGCCCTTCATTAATCAATCTATCTATTTTTTCCATTGTCTTTGCATCATAAGTATTTCTCTTTATAATTTGCATCATTCTATTACACCAACCACTAGTATGATATACTCTTCTAACATCATTACCACCTTGTTTGATATAATCCATTATTTCTACTTTAGTTAACATAGACATTTGTACAAAGTTATTAAAATTCATTATATAAGTAGCACTAGATTCTACAGGCATACGACTATCAAAATCTTTATAGTATTTTTCAAATACTACTACACCATTACCATAAATATAACCTACATAACCAGTAAAATTATTCTTGCCAGTCATCTTATATAAATAATTAGTACTATCTAAGAAAGTCATTCTATCTACTACTAATTGTTCTTTTTCTTCTTTAGTTTTCTTTTTCTTAGGATTCTTATTTAATCTATCTACTATTGGTTCAATAGATATCTCTTTTTCGATAGTACCTTTTCTAATAAATTCCCAAGAAGCTTCTAGTTTTTTAGATTCAATAAACTCTTGTAATTGCGCAGTTAATTCATTAGCGTTTTCAAAACTTCTATAATCTTTACCATCATTATCAACTGTATATACTTGGAATTCCGGATAAGCAACTTTAATTTCATTATATTCTCTTATAATATCATCAACACTAACAGTTACTATAGTTCCATCAAATAAATATGTATTTACTTTTAAGTTATACTTACCATTTTTTCTAAGTTCTTTAACAACTCTAATATATTTTTCTACATGTATAAATGAACTATTAACAGAACCATGATGTTTTAAAGTATCTTTAGATATTTCAATTAATTGTTTCATCATCGCCAAATAGAATTTATCCATATCTAAACATTCTTCTACTTCACCTAAATTAACTTCTTTTTCAAATAAAGGTATTAAATATCTTAAACTAAGTAAAAAATAACCAATCTTCTCTTTTACAAGTTCCAAATATCTTTTATAACTTAGAGGAGCATATAATCTTCCCATTTTTTGTTTCTTAATCTCTTCTCCCATTTCATATCTAGGTCTAAGATTATTATCTATATTAGTAGTAACTTCATCTATTTCTCCATTTAGAAGTCTTGTTATATCCGCTCTATACTTTCTAAAATAAGTAGTTAACGCTTCCCTTAATTTACTATTATCATCTGGTAAATCAATACAATCCCCTATAAATTTATGACAAAACTGTATAAAAAATAATGATCCACATAATTTTAAAGTTCTACCATGAACCTTATCAGTATCAGAAAGAAAATATAAACGATTATTACCTATACCATTTAAATTCTTTAAACATTCATCTATTGGCTTTTCATATTTTTTACTTAAATATTCATCAAATAAATTCTTTCCATTCTTAGTTTTACTTACTAATGAAAAAACTCTTACATCAATTGGATAATTACCTTCATATACTGGAACTGGATTAAATATCTCCTCAAGTCCATAAAAATAATCAACTACACTTAGTTCTTTTTTCATACAAATCCCCCATTAACGTTCCATACTTTATCACAATTAAAAATTATTATCAAATTAAGCCTTAAAATATAGATTATTTTTTTATAATATGCTATCATTTATAATAGGAAAGAGGTTAAGAAAAATGAAAAATGTTGATTTTAAAAAACTATTTATACTTTTGGGTATAGTTGCTGTAATCGCTGTTGTAATCGTTCTTATTGTTAACTTAAGTGGTAAAAACAAATTAACTGAAGAAGAAACAAAACAAATTGAAGATGTTTCAATTAATTATTATGCTAATTTAACTGAAGGATATACAACTGTTTATGGTGGACTTGATATTTTATATCAAAGAAACGAAGTTACATTTAACTCATTAGAAGCTGTTGAAGTTATAAATACTGCAATTAAATATGCTAGTAATAATGGTCTTGATACATCAGTAAGTGATGCCAAACTAAATGCATTAGAAACAACTAAAAAATATGGTAATATTTCAGACTATTCAGTTTACAATGGTGAAAGTGTTAGAACTGCCATAACTGCCTTATTCGGAGATGTTAAATATGCTGATGTTAGTGCAAATAATAATTATAATTATATTTATGATTACTACTATGACAGCGATAACGATGTTTATTTAGTAAAAAGAAATGATGTTCAATCTCAAACAGATACAGCACAATCAATCGATTACAAACTTATCTCAACAACAGCAAAAGATGACAAAGCTGTAGTTACATTCGCAATTGCATATACTTATACAAGTGATTCAACAACTATATATGCAAAAGATCCTGAAGGAGAAACAAAAGTTTCTGAAGATGCTAGTGAATTCCCAGAAGATAAAATCGACGAATTTGATAAATACGAAATAACACTAACAAAAACTTCTGATGGTAAATATGTATTTGAAAGCATGAAAAAGGTTAAGTAAAAACTTAACCTTTTTTAATTGCTAATTCGCTTTTGCTAGATTTTCTAATTTTTCATATTTAACCATTTCATCAGATTTTTCATATTCCTCTATCAACTTAGTAAGAGTTAAATCTTTATATGAAGATTCATCCATAACTACTTTAAGAGTATTTGTTTCTCTTAATACATCTTCACAATTAGTACCATATTGCTCTTTTAAAACACTCATATGATTCATTGCTTCTTGTCTAGTAGTAAATTGATAATAATGATCTATCGCTAGTATTTCATCATTTTCATAATGAATAACTATTTTATAATTTTCTTCAACATTTTTATAAACTAAAATACTTTGTTCAGAATCTGAATACAATTGATTATATTTCAAGAATTCACTTTTAAATTCTTTTATTTTATCTTCTAATGTCGATACAGTATCACTACCACTTGATGAACTATCACTAGAACCACTACTATAAGAACCAACATATGTACTTCCTGTATAAGTTGAACCAGTTGTAGTAGATGAATTAGAAGTACTAGAACTATTATTGGTAGTAGTAGAAGCCCAACTATTACTAGTTGTATTAGTAGTATTATTTGTTGTAGTACCAGTATAATAATTTACACTATCATTTAAAGTAGAAGCATCCTTCTTCAAACTATCATTTATTTCATCAATAGAATTACCTATAGCTATTATTCTACTAGTATCTTTTTCTAAACAATTTAATGTCTTAGCACAAGAACTGAAATAAGCTTGTACTACTTCATTTTCAGCATTAGGTATTTGTGTTGTACTACCATAATACTCCATACTTGTCGTACTCAAGAAATTTGAATTCTTAATTGCAGCTCTAATTGTATTAATCTTAGTACCTAAAAAACTATTATTACATTGTAATTCAGTATCCATAGTACTCAATCTATTATAGTATCTATAAGGATTCTCTGCTATATCAGCATTTACAAACTTTTCAGCAACTTCATCAAGTGAAATTTCATACCATTCTCCACTATTCATATCATAAGTAACAAACTTATAAATATCACTATTAGCTAGTTCATCAGATTCTCCTGTAACAAAATCGATAATACCATTTTGTAATGCCTCACTATTTAACGCAACATGCCCAGCATGTGAACCAGTAGTCCAAGCTAAAACAACATCTACTCCACCTTGAGCTAGTTTCTTTTCAAAATCAGTAACTTGATTATTAGGTTCTAAAAACAATAATGAAGATTCATCAGCAACTAATGTATCAATTTGCTCTTGTGAAACAGTAAATCCTACTACATCACAGAATACTGCACTATGTGGACCATTCTCTGGATAATTTTGTATAGTATTTAATATTGTATTAAATGTAGTTGGACCACTCGCACTAAATCCCATTGAATCTATGTTTGTAATTTCTACACCATTTTCTGCTCCAATGTTTTCAATTAATTGTAAATGTCTTGTTCCACCTGTACTTTTATCTGTATAAGCATCATCAGCTATTACAATTATTTGATTAGCACTACCACTATCTATCATATTTCTAATAATCTTTGCATCATTACCTGAACCACCAGATCCTGGATAATAAATAAATGCTGAAGTTGAAGCATCTACTTCATCTGGAACATATAAATTATATCCACTAAAATTATAATAAGTACCATTAGCAACTTTTACTGGGTCTTTTGATAATTTAGAAACAGGAATACCATATATTGTTTGTTCATTTTCGTTCATATAAAAACCACCTATTCTTCTAAAATAATTATATCATAAGTTTTTACTCTCTAAGATTAACTTTAATCATATTAGACAAAAAAAGTAGAATTTCCAATTCTACTTTACTTATATTCAACTAATTCTACAGTATAACCAAGATTTTGTAGATTATCAGCAATAGCTCCTTCTCCTACTATATGAGCTAAACCTACTACAAAGAAAACATTCTTACCTTCTTCAAAATACTCAGTAGCTTTTTCAGTCATTGATACATTTCTATCATCTACCAAGGCCTTATCATACTCTTCCAATAAAGCAACTAAGTCTTTATAATCATCATAATCTTCTAATAACTCAGTATCTTCACTAGAACTAAGTTCAATAATATACTCTGCATCCCCTTTTAACCAAGCTTCATATAAATCATTAGTTTCCTTTATCATAGTTTCTTCATACATAATACTTGAATTTATTAAAAAGTCATATAATTCATCAGGTAAACTACCCAATACTTCATATTGTGAAGTAGCTGATTCAACTTCTAATATTTCTTTATTTTCTTTATGAGCTTTTTCTAAAAAATACATATCTATACCTAAATCTGAATCTAATTTACTTAATTCAGTTTGAATAGATGAAATTAAACTATAATGAATTGCTGGTTTATAATAATCATACATTGAATTATATAAATTATTATCTTTTAAATATTTAACCATTAATTGATATGTTTCATCACTTAAATGATCTGTTACCATAGTTCCATCAGTTAATACTAAAGTCTGTAAAGATTCTACTTGTTTTTTATAATCACTAGCATATGCTACCATATCAAATTCAACCGCTAAGTAATCACTATTATTATAAGCATTCATAACTTTTTCTGGTAATGGATAAGCTCTATCATCAGCAACATGGATACTTCCAAATAAGTACATTGTAGTATCGCTACCATCTTTTGTTACTTTATAAAGTAAAGGTGTACATTCCGATTCTTTTTTCTTATCAGGTTTTTCTTCTTTATTAGATTTTTCACTTTTAATTTCTTTTTCTTCTATTTTATTCTTATCATTAAAATACTCTTTTAATCCTAAAGCTCCAATCCCAAGCCCAAGTAATATTATTATCAATATAATAGCAATTTCTCTACTATGTTTTTGTATTTTCTCTTTCATATAAACACCTCATTATACTATCATTATAAAAAAATAAACTTCATTAAGCAACAAAAATAAAAAAGTGTAATATTACACTTTTTATTATTTTACACTTTTCATTTTCTTGTTAGAAAATATAAACAAAATTATTGATAACAATAAAACACTTATAATTATAATAAAATATCTTAATGACATAGAATCTCCAGTATCAGGATTTATTTCTAAAATTTCACCACTAGCACATCTACCATAAAACTCCCAATCAATATATGACGCATCAGTATTATCTTTATTACCATACGATTTTGATAAATTAGTTTTTACTATCAATGTACTCTTTTTACCACTTTCAAAATTACCTAAAAATACTGTGTTTTGTAAGTCAATTCCTTGACCAGTTAAATCTTCCCCTGTTGCAACACCATCATATATCAATTCATTATCAATATATATTTCCATTTCAATATTTTCAATTAATTCTTGTGCTAATTCATCTTGTTCAGTTTCAACTACTTTAAAAAACAAATCACAATTAGACTCACTTCCATTTTGAATATCTAAAATATCTTCATATATTTTACCAGGATAC
>CAVAGO010000107.1:0-6449 GCA_963588075.1 bacterium
GGGGAAATAGAGTATTAGCTAGTGGATTAGAAGTAGTTGATTACTTTTATAATAAGAATAAACCAATATTAGGAATATGTTTAGGTATGCAAACTATTGCAATGTATTCAGTTAATAAAGATAGAGAAGATAGTAAAAGAATAATAAAACCTATTGATAATGGAGTTAATCATTGGCCAGTTGAATTATATAGAGAAAATAATGATGAATTAGTACATAATATTAAGATAGATAGAGATAGTAAGTTATTTGAAATATTTAATAAAGAAGAAATAATGGTTAATAGTGTTCATAAATGTACTATTACAGAAGTTGGTAATGACTTTAAAGTTAGTGCTTATTCAGAAGATTGTTTAATTGAAGGAATAGAGTATATTAAGGATGATAAATATATTATAGGAGTACAATTTCATCCTGAAGTATTACCACAATATAATGAGATATTTAAAGAGTTTGTAGAAAGATGTAAATGAAATATTTTACATTTTTTATTTGGTAAAGATTGGTGTTATGACAGGGATTTTACTTGGTGTAATTGTAAAATATAAAATGGAATTACTTATATTTTTTCTCATAGTTATTATGCTATAATAGGATAAAGTGCAGAGGTATATTATATGGAAGAAAATGTTAAAGGAAAATTTGTAACAATAACTAAAGAAAATGGAATAAAATATAAATTATATGTGCCAGAAAATGTAAATGCTGATACGCCAATATTTACATATGCTTATGGGTCAGGAGATCCAGATATGGAAAAATGTGTTTCTGAATTAGGTTCAGATTCCATTATTATAGGGACTATTGTTAATTATAGTTCAGATATAGGTAGTATAACAATGGATATTGTTAATGAAGTAAAAGAGGAATATGGTGTGACAAGTACAATTGTCTCTCCTAGTGGATTTAGTTTAGGAGGACCTGTTGGATTAGAAGTAGCAGCAGAGAATATCAGACAGAATCCAGATTGTGAACCACAAACGGTGTTTTTAATTGATGGATATGGTACCTACTTTTATAATCCGTCATTACATATAAATGATACTGAAAAAATGAATTTATTTAAAGAAAATGAAACAGTCTTTTTTGCATTTGATCTTGACCAGAAAACAACAGATATAAATAAGCTTTATGCAGAAGCTGGTTTGAATGTAATAATGGTAAAATGTAATGGACAAAGTCATGGTGGAATAAATTCAAGTTTTTTCGCGAATGGTTTGTATAATTATAGGGCGGATGAAGAATTACCAAAAGATGGTTATGTTTACTCGATTTATAATACAGAAACAGGATTATGGGAAGAAATTCCGTATGAAAAAGTTCAAACGTTATCAGATGTATATGAATTATTTGGAATAGAATATAACGGTGAACATAAATATACAATACAAGAAATGGCTAATTTAGAGGATTTGGAAATTAGTTCTTCTGATAATGCATTAGCAACTTTACTAAATGGGATTAGAGGAGCAATAAGAAATTCTAATATAGTTAAAAATGGTTATGTTGCGGGAGGATGTTCTAGTACGACATTGATGCCAAGTCAAGTACCAGCTGTAGTTAGTAGATATTTTGAAGCTACAACTAATTCTTTATCTAAGTTAGTAAATGAAACTGATCAATTTGCTAAGATAGGTGAATCTATTGATGATATGGAATTTTACTTAGAACGTGAAGCAAGAGAATTAAATGCGATTGATATAACGATTGCTACATATGGAAGTGATTCTGTTAAAAGTAATACTACCGAGGAAAATGTTGATAATACAAGTAATCAGATAACTGATAATAGTTGGAATAGTACAAGTAATGGAAATACTTTTGGTAATACAAATAGTGGTACAACTATTTATACTGCAGGAAGTACTAGTAATTTGATTTTTTCAACTACTTTAGGAAATGCCTCTACCAATACTGGGTCTAGTACTAAGGTAGAAGATAATCCAGTATATGAATTTGTTCCATATGATAAAGTAATTAGTGATGATAAAAGATTGGTATTTGAAAGTGATGATGGATATAAAGTTGTTTTTCATATAGAAGCTGATTCTATTATTGGAATTGAACATTATTATGATTTAAATAATAATGAAGAGATTACTTTAGATAGTATTACTGAATTGTATAAAGATAATGAGTATTTTGATGAAATAATACAAGAAGATAATTATGTAAAAGTAATATTTGATGTAGATATGTATAAAGAATATAACTTAAAAGAAGTTAAAACATGGTATGCTAATGATGAACAATATACTTATGTAGGGGAGAGTGCGTAGAATGGCAGTTGTATTAAGTGGAGATTTATCTGGGTCAGCAATATCTAATGCAGTAGCTTTACTTGAAGCAGAAGCTAATGATACTACACAACTTATAAATGCAATAAATTCTTTTATAGAAGAATCTACTATTACATTAAAAGGAAAAGGTTATGATGCAGCAAGACAAAAACTTAGTTTATACTTAGAAGACATTAAATCTCGTCAAAAGATTGCGACAGAACTTGCTTCAGCTATTTCGGAGGGAGCAGCTTCTTTATCAAGTTATATGGAAAGTTATTCTAAGTTAGATGATTCTGAAATAGATGAAATAGAAACAGAAATAAGTAGTTTAGAAACTAAAATAAGTAGTGCTAGACAAACTATTTATAATATAAAACAAAACAATCAAGATAGTGAAAATCCTGTTAGTATTAATTACTATACAGAACAAATATCATCTTGGGAAAGTATAATAGAAGAATTAAAAAAGAAATTAGATAAATTAATTAACTTAGAATCTGCTGATGCTTCAGCTTTTTCTGGAGTAGAAGGTGCTTGTGAAAGTGTCGTTAAATATAGTGCAGCTGTTGAAGGTATTAAAGTAAGTTCAATTAATGTTTAGAAAAAGTATTGTAAATTCGTTATTAGATTATTTTTAGGGAAAATTTGAAGAAAATAGAGATTTTTAATATAATTAAAGGTACTTAGGGGTGTTTTTTATGAATGAATTAGAACTAAATAATAATTTATATGTTTTATATGGAGAAATACCAGAAAATAAACTATGTATAATAGATAGTTTAATTAATCGTAGAGATAATGATGAAGAATTAGGTAAAGATTTAAGAAGTAGATTTTATAGTATGTCTAAATGTGGGGATAATTCTTTTATAGTTAGTAGTGTAACTGATACTATGGATAGTAGTGATTCTTATTATTTTGGATATGATAATAGAGATGAAGATTTTAGTAAATCTTTTATGAGTTTAACTAGTTACTTAAGAAACGCTAGATTTATAGGAAGAGTTTTTGTACCTAATAAAGAATATGCATATGAAAGTTTTAATGGAAGTGCAATTAGTTCTTTAGAAGTTGAATCTATTGAGAAAGATGAAACTTCTTATGAACTTGTTTGTGTATTAGGTAATATAGCTATAATAAAACAACCTTCTTTTTTAACTAGTGGATATAAATTAGTACCTATTACGGAGACTCCTTTAGTAGGTAAGAAATATGATTTTACTAAGGGTGAAGTAAAGACCTATAATGTAGATGAAATTATGAATGGAATTATTTCTGATATAAATGATGAAGTTTTAGGAAATATAAATATTGATGGTGGTTTAGGAATAGATGATAGTGTAATATTTCATAAATAGTATTACTTATTATATTAAAAGTATCTTTTAGATACTTTTTTTCGTGGAATAAAGGATTTTTAGAGTTAAATAAGACAAATTTTGATATAATAATAAACAGGTGATAGGTATGAAGAAAATCGTTTTAATAGATGGTAATAATTTAATGTTTAGAAGTTATTATGCAACTGCTTATACAGGAAATGTTATGAAAAATAGTAAAGGATTTCCTACTAATGCATTATATGGTTTTGTAGGGATGATGAATAAAATAATTCATGAAGAGAAACCTGAGTATGTTGCTGTTGCTTTTGATATAGGAAAGAATTTTAGAAAACAAAAATATGAAACTTATAAAGATGGTAGAAGTGAAACTCCAGAAGAATTAAAGATGCAAATGCCAATAGCAAGAGAAATACTTGATGGAATGGGGATTAAGCATTTTGAATTAGAACCTTATGAAGCTGATGATATCATAGGAACATTCGTAAAAATGTGTGAAGAAGATCCTGAGTATGAAGCATTAATTGTTTCTTCTGATAAGGACTTGCTACAACTTATTAGTGATGAAACACAAGTTAAGTTATTAAAACAAAAAGATTATATAAGATATAATCATAAGAACTTTGTAGAAGATTGGGGATTTGAGCCAATTAGAATGATAGATTATAAAGCGTTAGCTGGAGATCCTTCAGATAATATTCCAGGAGTTAAAGGAATAGGAGATAAAACAGCAATAAATCTTTTAAAACAATATGATACTATTGAAGATATATATGAACATATTGATGAAATAAAGGGTAAGATGAAGGAAAAACTAGAAGCTGATAAAGAGAGCGCTTTTATAAGTAAAGAGATAGCTACTATATATAGAGATGTTCCTTTAGAAGTTAATTTAGATGATGTTAAATATAATGGAGCAGATTTTGTTTTACTTAATAAAATATATGAAGATTTAGAATTTTATTCTTTTATCAAAAAGAATGTTGAAGCAAGTAAACCAGTAGATAATGAAACAAAGTTTATTAATGTTAAATCTAGTGAAGACTTAAAAGATTTAGATGATGAGATAGGTTTATATATTGAATGTGATGCTGAAAATTATCATGATGCGAATATAGTTGGTATGAGTATTGCTGATAGTAAGAATAATTACTTTGTTAGTAATGGTTTAATAGATGAAGTATTAGAAGTAATTAAAGATAAAAAGATAGCGACATTTGATCAAAAGAAGAATTATGTCTTATTGAAAAAAGAAGGCTTAGAAATTAAGTCTTATATGGATATAATGATAGCTGCTTATTTATTAAATATTAATATAAAAGATGATATAGCTTATTTAATGAATAATAATGGTTGTGAAGTTAATTTCTATTCTAATAGTTTGAAGAATGGCTTTGATAAGAAGGATATAGTATTAAAAGCAAGATTTATATATGATGTAAAAGATGAGTATTTGAAGAGTCTTAAAGATGAAGAGATGTTAGAATTATTTACTGATATAGAAATGCCTTTAATAACTGTGTTAGCTAATATGGAATATGATGGTGTTAAGGTAGATGCTTCAATACTTAAAGATATGGAAGAAGAAATGTCTACTAGAATAAGTGATATAGAAAAAGAAGTTTATGAACTAGTAGGGGAAGAGTTTAATATAAGTAGTCCTAAACAATTAGGAGTTATATTATTTGAAAAGTTGGAGTTACCTGGAGCTAAGAAGACTAAGACTGGATATAAGACAGATGTTAGTGTACTTAATAAACTTAATGGGGAACATCCGGTTATTGAGAAGATACTAGAATATAGAAGATTAACTAAGATAAAGAGTACTTACTTAGAGGGATTATCTAATTATATTAGAGAAGATGGTAAGATACATACAATATATAAACAAAATCTTACTAGAACAGGAAGATTAAGTTCAGTAGAACCTAACTTACAAAATATACCTGCGAGAGATGAAGAAGGTAGAATGATAAGAAAAGCTTTCTTACCATGTAATGATGTATTCTTAAGTGCCGATTATTCACAAATGGAATTAAGAGTATTAGCACATGTATCTGGTTCTAAAGAATTACAACAAGCATTTATTAATGATGAAGATATTCATACAAGAGTAGCTGCTGATATATATGGAGTAGCTATGGAAGATGTAACTAAGTTACAACGTAAGACAGCTAAAGCAGTTATATTTGGTATTGTTTATGGTATATCTGGATTTGGTTTAGGAGAGAACTTAGAAATAAGTGCTAAAGAAGCTAAAGACTTTATAAATAAATATTATGAATTATATCCTGGGGTTAAAAATTATATGGATAATATAGTTATGGAAGCTTACACTAATGGATATGTTAAGACTTTATTTAATCGTAAGAGAGTTATTGAAGAATTACAAAATAAGAATTTTATGGTTAGACAAAGTGGCGAGAGAATAGCTCTTAATACACCTATTCAAGGTACTTCAGCAGATATTATGAAAATAGCGATGGTTAAGATATTTGAAGAAATGCAAGAAAAGGGTATAAAGAGTAAGATGTTATTACAAGTACACGATGAATTAATCTTTGATGTAATTAATGAAGAAAAAGAAATGTTAGAAGAAATAGTTCGTCGTAATATGGAAACTTGTGTTAAACTAGATGTACCATTTAAAGTTAGCCATGATTATGGTAGTGATTGGTATGAAGCTAAGTAGGAGGGTTTAGTAGTGAAAGAAGTAAAAACATTTATAATAGTAGAGATAATGCTTGCTATAATAAAAGTTGTAGCTGGATTAGTTTGTCATTCATATGCAATGATAGCTAGTTGCTTATTAGAAATAGTATTAGTA
>CAVAGO010000108.1:0-6378 GCA_963588075.1 bacterium
GGAGTATTAATATGAAAAAAACAAAAACAAAAATTCTCGAAATAATTATATTAATTACTATTATTATTAGTTTAATAGTTATCCTTTTATTTGCTAAAGATATTCTTTCAAAAAAACCCGAAATAAGTAATAGTAACGAAATACAAAATTATTCTAAAACAAGAATAGTTAAATATACATCAAATATAGTAGACAGTTATATTTATGAAATCCCATATCAGGAACTCATAAATGTCGATGCTAGTAGCTATACTAAGTATCTAACAGCAACTGATAATATAATAAATACTTTTACTGAAAAAATAATCATAAGATATACATATCTTCAAAATGAAGAAGAAACAATTATTAAAAATTATTGTAATACATACGATGCAATTGAATTAGAATATAAATTCCAATGTACTTATTCTAAAAATGTATTATTACTATCTAATCAATACTATATAAATAAAATAAATACTGATAGTATTACAAATAAACATAAAGTCCAAATAACTATCCCAATCAAAAAAAATACTCGTCTAAACGAGTATATAGAAAATTTAAATAAAAATATGATTCCAACTACTGAAGTAGATGAAATTAAGTAAAGAAAAAAGAAAGAATTAATTTCTTTCTTTTACTTTGTATTCTTTCTTCATTCCTTTTAAGAAGTTTAGTTTTGCTCTTCTTACAACACCCTTCTTAACTACTACTATTTTATCAATAGTTGGTGAGTTAACTGGGAATACTCTTGTTACACCAATACCATAAGATTTTTTACGTACTGAGAAAGTTTCAGAAACTGATCCACCTTTTTTAGCAACTACAAGTCCTTCGAAAGCTTGGATTCTTTCTTTTTTACCTTCTTTTACCCATACGTCTACTCTAACAGTATCTCCAACACGGAATTCAGGAATGTCTTTTCTTACATGCTTCTCATTAATTTTGTCAACTAAATTTGCCATTATTATACATCCTTTCATACTATATTTACTTACCGGAAAATCATAAATTCATTATTATTCAGCGGATTTTCTTCCTTGAAGCAATTAAGATTATAGCAAAGAAAAGATATATTTGCAACAAATATATCTCTTTTTTTGCTTATTTTTATCTTTTTTAAGCCATCTTAGTACTTAATTGCTTTTGCTTTAGGTTGAAGAAGTTTTAAAACTAACATAACAGCAATTAATATTACTACTATCACTAATAAACGAGCATTCAATTTATCATTAGCTTCTTCTTTAGCTTCTTCTTTTAACTTAGAAATTACATAATTAGCTGGTTCTTCATTTAATTCAACGTCTGATATATATTCATATTGCCCATAAGTTGAAACAGAAGTTCTACAAGCATGCATTTCTTGTCTATAACATCTATCAATAATTGAATTAAGTTTATTTATATAGCCACTTTCTACATATTCTTGAATCTTTTCCCATCCATCACTAGCTTCTATCTCCCATAAAGGAATTAAATTATGTAGTTCTATTTCTCTTTCATAATGATATTCATCTTTTTCGTTATATTCAATAACTGATTTTAAAGTAATTCCATCTTCTTGAATAATAGCTTCTACTCCACCAGCAATTGATTCTTCTGGAGTAATATATTCATAATCTATATATAACATTCCGTCATCAATATAAGCTTTAACTATAACATCTTCCCACTTTGGTTTCCCAGTTTCTTCATCTAATTCACTTTTCTTAGATTCCAAATATTCTTTTGTAATAGTTCCATTATTTATTACTTTAACCATATCTTCTAAAGTAACACTCTTAGCATTAACATTAATTCCTACCATAAATAAAAATATTACAAATAATAACAAACTATATTTTTTCATATTATCACCACTTATATTATAACATAATCACTTTTTTAGAAAAATAAAAATCGATACTAAATACCGATTTATTATCCACCTCTTCCATGAGATTTTTCTTCTTGTTGTTCAAGATAAATTGCTTTTTGTTTAATTTGAACTTGTTTAACTCTTATTTCATTTTCTATTAAACGCAACTTTTTCAAAAATAATTGTTCTTTTTCATAACTTAAAAATTTTTGATATTTATTAAGTAAAACTTGTCTAACTAATTCTACTTCATCTAACACAATTTCAGCTTCTGCATCATCTGCATCTTCATCATTTATTACTCTTAAAGCTAAGGCAACTAACTGTTTAAAAGACTTATCAAATTTCATTGATAATATCTTATCTATCATTACTCTATCAACTATTGTAACTTCGTTTACTTTAATATAATTTCCATTTCCAGACTTAGGTTTAAATTTATAACCATCTAATTCTTTAATAGAAACTACACTCTCATCACAATGTCTTTTATTAATCAAGTAACTTGCCATTTAATCACCTTCTTAACTTCTTAATCTAATAAATCTGGTCTTCTCTCTTGTGTCCTTTTTAATCTCATTTCATCTCGCCATGCTTTTATTTTAGCATGATCACCACTAATTAACACATCTGGTACTTTCATTCCCATAAATTCTTGTGGCTTTGTATATGTTGGATAATCTAGTAATTTATCATTAAATGATTCGCTATCCAAACTAGTATTTGTTATTACACCATCAAGTAATCTTATAATACTATCACTAATTACCATAGCAGGTAATTCTCCACCAGTAAGTACATAATCTCCAATACTTATTTCCATATCACAAAGAGTTCTAATTCTTTCATCAAACCCCTCATAATGTCCACAAACAAATATTAAGTGTTTTTCCTTACTTAAATCAACTGCCATACTTTGTTTATATTGTACTCCATCTGGTGCCATTAGGATTACTTTTGCATCTGGACTATCTTTTTTAGCATCCATAATTGCATCATATAATGGTTCTATTCTTAAAACCATTCCCCCTCCTCCACCATAAGGAGTATCATCTACTTGATTATTATTTAATTTAGAATATTTTCTAAAATCTATTACATTAATCGAAACATTTCCTTTTAGGGTAGCTCTTTTTATAATAGATTCGTTTACAAATCCTTCAAACATATTAGGAAATAAAGTTAAAATATCTATTTTCATAATATCAATCCTTTAGCATCTTGAACTTCTATAATTCCTTCTTCTAAATTAACTTTTTTTATAAAGTTTCCATTCTTTGGAATATAAAAATCTTTTTGCCCTGAAACACTTAAAAGTATGTTAATTCCATTATACACAATTTCTGATACTTTACCAAGCATTTCGCCATTTTCTATAACATTTAATCCAACTAAATCATCTAATATATATTCATCCTTATTAAGTTCTAAATCACTACGTTTAACATAAACTTTCATTTTTAAATAATTAAGAACTTGATTAATATTATCATAACCATCAAAAGTTACCATATCAAATTCTTTATGTACACGATAAGTAGTTATTTTTTCTGGTACATAACCTTCCCCAATATATAAAGTAAAACCAGGTTTAAAAACTAAATCTTTTTTATCAAAGTTACTTTTAATTCTTAATTCTCCTTTAATACCATGAGTATTAACTATCTTACCTACATAAACATAATCCATACTACCTTCTCCTTTTATTCTTTTTAGGTCCATCACCATAAGTAGCAATATTTACTCTGACAGAATAACATATTTCATCATCTCTTACTCTAATATCTATTCCATCAATATCATAACCATTCACACTCATCGCAAAATTCATTAAATCAACAAAATCTCTTACTCTAAGTGGTTTTATATGTTTTTCAACATTTCCATTAACTTCTTTTTCGTATGTTGCATAATACATTGGCTTTTCTTCATCCCCAACATAGCTACATACATCAATATTATTCGGAAAACCAATTAATAACAAACCTTCTTTTACAAATCTAAAAACTTGTGCTTCACTTAAATTCATTTTTTCCATAACCAAAACCCACTTCTTTAATTATCTATTTAAAATAATTCATATAAAATAATACTAGTTGCAACTCCAACATTTAAACTTTCACATAAACTATTCATCGGTATATATAAATATTCATCACATTTATCTAAAACATTTGAGCTAACCCCTGCTCCTTCGTTGCCCATTATTATAGCAAATTTTTCGCCAACTTGAACATCTTTTAAAGTTTTTCCACCATCTACTTTAGTTCCTAAAACTTTATACCCGTTTTTATGCAGTTCATCTATAAAACTGTTGATATCTCTTTTTACAATATTAATATGAAATAGCATTCCTTCACTACTTCTTAATACTTTATCATTATAAACATCAACTGTCTTATCACTTACTACAATAGTATCAACATTAAACGCAACACTACTTCTTATAATAGTCCCTAAATTACCAGGATCTTGTAAATCTTCAAGTATTACTATCTTTTTACCTATTTCTTTCTCTTCAATCTTTTTACAAACTCCAACCACTTTTTGTGGATTCTGTGTATTTGATAATCTCTTTATAACATCATAAGTAACTATAGTAGTAGGAACATCAAAGTCATTTATATAATCTTCACATTTAATAACTTCAAGTAACACTCCAGCTTTTAAAGCTTCTTCTACTAAATGTTCACCCTCTACTAAAAACTTTCCTTCTTCATCTCTATATTTCTTTAATAATAATTTACTTAAATTTTTAATCTTTTTATTTTCTAAAGAAGTAATAACTTCCATCTACTCCACCTTCAATCTTTTTCTAGCTAATTTATGATTTGGATATCTTTTTTCTACTTGTTTCCAAAATCTACTACTATGATTAGCTTCATAAAAATGACATATTTCATGTATGATAACATAATCAATTAACGTTACATCTTTTTTTAATAACTCACTATTTAAAGTAATAATTCTTCTTGTAACATTATTAACTCCCCATCTAGTCTTCATATTACGTATCTTCAAACTAAACATTGGAATATCATCAAATAATTTCAAACATTCATCAATACGTTCATTAAAAACTCTTATACATTCTTCCTTATACCATTTATCTAATTGTTTATCATTTTTAGCATATATCATACCATCTTCTAAATAAACTTTTTTTACATTATCATCTAAAACTTTTGTATAAGGATTTCCTAAATAATAAAAAGACAAATCTCTTTCATATTTCTTCATAGCTGTATCATACATCTTAAGTAAAGACTTTTCATTATCTCTTATCATTTTTAATATATCTCTTTGTAAAACAAATCTATTACATGTTACGTATAAAGTACCATCTTCTCTTACTCTAAAATAAACATTTTTATTTTTCTTTCTTTCAATTTCTACAGGTACCTCGTAATCTCCAAGTTGTACAAACATAAAATCACCTTACATCACTTATTCTAACACAAAATAATAGCAATAAAAAAGAGAAAAATATTTTTCTCTTTATCTTATAATTTATATACATCTCCTACTAAATCAGTATCACCATAATCAATAGATACAATATGTGTAAAATACTGACTACCAGGAGTTAACATTCCAT
The DNA here is from genome assembly GCA_963588075.1 of bacterium. GTDB lineage: Bacteria > Bacillota_I > Bacilli_A > RF39 > UBA660 > Coprovivens. The sequence goes on from CAVAGO010000108.1 coordinate 5,442, forward strand.
CAGATTCTGTACCATAATTTGTTTTTACTTTTCCAGTTTCACTATCAACAATCAAAATAGATGTTCCTTCTCCACTATCAGAAGAATGTACTATCGCTAATTCTTTTTTATTTTCATTAACTCCAACAATTATTCCTACATGATGTTTCCCCTCAAAGTAAACTGCATCTCCTGGTTTACCTTGACCAGAATCTAATGAAACAGCAGGCATTTTTTCAATATCCCAAGAATTTATTGCACATTTTTTATCAGTTGTAAAATCAGAAACAGACAAACCTCCTGATTTAAAACAACAAGTCAATAAGCTTGAACAATCAAAAGAATCACCATCTGCTAAAATCTTAATTATATTATCTGCTGAAAAATCATTATTACTACTCAACTCATGACAACCACCATAATTGTATTCTAATTTTGGAAAATCTAATGCAAAAAATAATGCTGTTGCAACTGCTCGTTCTCTATTTGTACTAGCATCACTTAATCGTGAATTCAATAAACTAGAATAATCATTAACAAACCCTTCTTTACCAGTCGGATAATTACTAATAACTTCCTTAATACTCTTATTTAAATTATTTTCTAAATAAATATTATCAAATTTAATAAATGGTGCTAAACCATCTCTATATATAACGAAAAATGAATCTCCAACTTCATAATTTAATAAATCTAAAGGTGTATTATAACATTCTCCATATAATTTCTGCAGTTGATTTAATTGATTTAAATCCGTAATTGTATATTCATTAACATTATTATTCGCCAACAATTGAACAAATCCAACTTCTTCATCCTGACCAAAAATCTCTTTTAATCCATCACTAAATTTCTTATCACTATCACCAACAAAAAAATCATCTAAAGACACTTCTTCTACTATTCCAGAAGTATCTCCAACTTTATTTTCAACAACAACACTATTAAGGTTATTACC
>CAVAGO010000109.1:0-6218 GCA_963588075.1 bacterium
TTTCTTCTTCTAGTCTTAATTTTTCTAATCTCTTTTCTTCAATTTTTCTCTTTGCTTCTTCTTGTATTAATCTTAACTTTTTAATTTTTTCTCTTTGTTCTCCTTTTTTATCATTAATTTTTTTTAAAAGTTTGTCATTTTCAGAAACTTTTTTATATAAAGAATTTTCTAACTTCTTATACTTCTCTTCAAAATTACACGATATATTTTTTTCACTAGTAATTGCTTGTGCTTTATTACTAAGCATTTCTTTATACTTAATATCTAAATTTGACTCAAAATAATTATAAAAACTCATAAATTTAATGTCCTTTATATCAAAAATCTTTTAAGTTATTTAAAATTTCTAAAAAATTCTTATAAGAATTAGGAAAATATTTTTTATATTTTTTAATTTCACCAATATCATTTAAAGAAGTGCTTACAAATGCATTATCAAAAAAACTAAATGCATTCTTAATTTTTTCATCAGCTAAATTTAAGTATTTGGTTTCAATTCCAATACCTAATTTTATTTTTTTGCAGGTATCTATATATGTTATGTCATTAATATTTGATCTATTTTCTAATTCAACCGAAAGACTTTTAACTAATTTTTGTTGTTTCTCATAATTCATATTTAAAAATAAATGTTGACCTGTTAATTTTATTAAATCGCTTTCATAATCAGGTGAATTAATATTAATTGACATTATATTTTTATACAATCTATTTTTACTTTTACCATATGGATCATAGAAAGAAATTTTTTCTAATGCTGATTTTTCTATTCTTAAATTATTTTTTCTCAAGTATGCCAAAATTTTAGTAACAATCTCTTTATTATTTTTGGAAGAAATCTTATCAATATTTGTAATTTTTTTTGTATCACTGCTTAAGGATACTAGGTTATTATTAGATATATTTTTAACAGAAAAATTAGGTCTATTACGAATCATTTCTGCTTTTTCAGAATAATAAGAAGTATATATATTTTCTATGTTATTCATTACTTTTTCAGTTTCTTTATCTAATAATTCTACTTTATCAAATAAACTTTCAAAATTATCTCCATCCCATTCATGTTCAAGATATCCAATTTCATTATAAAATTTTCTAATAATTTCTTTTTGGTTTATACAATATTTTTTTAAGCATAAAGAAACATTATCAAGTGCTTTATCATCTAATTTCATACACATAAAATTATACCTTCAACGTTGATAAAACTTTTTTAATGCTTAAAATTTCACTTCTATAAAATTTCTTGTAAACATCTCTTATAAATTCAAATGTCTCAGCGCTTTTTGAGTTTATACTTTTAAGATATTCAAACATTTCTCCAAAAGTTTTTTCGTCATCCCAATCATCAGAAAGTTTTTTTATAGATAATGTTAAATTTAACAAAACTTGATTTTGCTGGTCTACATAATTATCTATAATTCTAATTATTCTTTCAAGAATAATAGGATCTATTTTTAATTGATTTTCATTCATAATTGCCTCTTAACGTTCGTTATATTTTTCAATCCAATTAATCATTTTGTCACAAAATTCATTGATATCATCAAAATTATTTCTTAATTGTTTCATTAAAGATTCAATTTGTGACATCATTTCAGCGTACTTTCTAGTAGAAGAATCATCTTTTAAACTTGTTAGTTCTCTTAATATATTATCATTAAGTTTTTTATTATTTGTAGTTAAATCCATATAAGCTTCTTCTGTTAGTTTTTTAGCTTTTATAGCAGCATCTTTGGATAATTTAATCATAATTTTACTCCTTATTTTTAATTTTTTTAATCAAAGCTTCGATCCGCTTTTTATATTCATCATTTTGTTCGTCATAACGATAAACTCTTATTTTTTTAATTTCATTATTAGAACAAACCAAAGCCGTTTTATCACTTAATATTAAAGGAATTTGTGAAGAAGGACCATCTATAAACGAAGAAACATTTGTACCAATAGTCAAAACTTTATTATTAAATTTCGTTAACTCGTCTCTTATTTCTCTAATTGATTCAACATTATCAATAGAAATAATAAAATGAATTCCATATTGAGATCCATTTTTAAGAAGTGTTATAAATGCATCATTAAAATTAATGGAATGTTTAGCATTAAAACTATCATCTAAATTTAAAAAATCATTCTCTTCTAAATTTTTATTTTCTTCAAATAAATCACTTAATGATTGTATTGAATGAATAAAAATATATATTGAAAAATAATCGTCAGGAATTTCACCATTATCTAAGTATTGTTTTCTATCTAAATATCCTTGATATAAATCTTTAACTAAATTAATAATTTTATCCTCATTATTGTTAATTTCTATTTGATCATTTAATGACTTTGGCAATAAATTATATAAATCATCAAAATATTTTGGGTTTATTCCTTCTTTATTAATATAATAAATTTTATTTTTTGTATTTAAATAATCACTATCATTTAATCTATTTAAAACAATTGATAATAAAGAATATCCCATCATATCTCTTAATAAATCAATATTTAAACCTACAAATAATATATTTTCTCTTTTCTTTGTATTAAATATTTCAAGTAAATTATTTTCATTAGAAACATAATCAGTTCCTAAATTTAAACTATATGATTCAAAAGATTTTTTAACTGCTTTTTCATTAAAAAATTTATCATTGTAAAAATCACTCATTAAACAGTTTGGTATTAAATCATCATTCAAGACAAATAAGTTATCTTTTACTTTATAATCAGACCATTTTGTTACTATTTTTTTTACATATTCTTTACGTTTTTCTCCATTTTCAGAATAAGCGACTCTAAACTCTTGAACAGCAGAACCTGTCCTTTCATCTTTAATAACACCAAGTCCCATAATACCAGGTCTATTTAAATTTTCTATAGATTGTAATGATTTTGAATTTCCTAAAAAATTCGTTGCATAATCGGAATTTGCTACTTTTAAACAAATTCGATTTGTAATATTTTGCATTAATTTTTGTTGAATTCCTGAAATATTTGGAACACTTTGAGAGCCCCACAAAACATTAATACCAAATGAACGACCAATTGCTAAAATTTCTGATAATACATTAAGTGCTTTTTCACCAATTTTTTCGTTTCTTACTAATATTTCTTGAATTTCATCGATAATAATAAATAGACGTACGATTTTTTTGCCTTGCTCATAATAACCTTCAATATCACTGACTCCAATGTCAGTAAATAACTTTTTCCTTCTTAAAATTTCTCTGTTAATATTTTCTAAAATTGCAAGTCCATCGTATAAATCATTTGTTAAACCGATAATTTTGATATGTGGTAATTTATTGTTTTCATAATATTTAAACTCAACGCCGCCTTTAAAATCTAATAAATAAAAATTTAATTCATCAGGAGAATATTTATAACAAGCATCTAAAATTAATGTATGAAATAAAACAGATTTACCGGATCCAGATGTACCTATTAATGCTGCGTGTGGTCCACTTTGATTAGTTAATTTTAATGTTTGAATGTTTCCACCAGCTTGTCCGAAAGGTATTTCTAATTCTTTAGAAATATTTTTATAATTTTCAACATCAATATATTTGAACATATTTGTTAAAGGAATTGCTCTAGAAATAGACTCGATAGAATTTTTTGCTAACTTACTTACAATTTCACTTAAAATATCAACTTTAAAATCATCCAGTAAATCAACATAAAATTCTTTTTCATTAAATAATAATTTTATACAGTTGTCATCAATTAATTTCACAAAGCAATAAGATTTTTCACTTACAACATCAATAAAATTATTAAAATCTTCTTTAGTAAAATTATACTCAAAATCTGTGCATTCGTTTACAGTTAATATTGTAAAAACTCCATCATCGTTCCCGTTATTCATTATGTTTTTAATTTTGTTTGCTAAACTTGAATTAACTCCACTTGGAAAATCTATCAAAACAAATAAATAAGTATCCATTGGCGATTCAGGATATTTCTTATTATAGTCAAAAAAACTTTTCAAACCCTCAGCTTTTAATTTATCTTCAGCGTCAAATTTGATTTTTTTAATTTTTTCAATAGATTCATCTAGTTCTTTTTCATCTCTAACAATGCCATCTAGTAAAATATTATTATTAATTTTTTTTAAAATTGAAAAATTAGAAAAGTCCATTATATTATTAATATCTATCAATTTAAAATGAATTCTTGATGCCGGAAAAGAAAGTAAAAATTCTATAATAAGTTGATTCACAAAATTGATAATTTCATCATAATATTTATCTATATAAATTAAAAGATTTCCTTTTTCTCTAAAAGAAATTGTAATTGGAAATTCCTTTTTATCGTTAGAATCAATATAATCATCGTTTTTATTATTTCCACTAAAAACATTTTTAACCGAATAACCAATCGTCATCGTTTCATTAAAATCAATAGACCCATTTTTAATGTCAGGGATTTTATTATATTTTTTTGAATTCATATTTTTCAAATAATCCTTATATATACCATATTTTTCATCTTCTAAAATATATTTATTGTAATAATTAACATTTTTATTATTTTTTGTATTTATTAATTCATTTTTATATTTATCAAATTCATTATTTAAAAAGTTATAAAAATTTTTTATATCAAATTTTTTTTCAAATTTTTCTTTCAATAAATCAATAAGAAAATAAACATTCTTTTCACATAAAAAAATTTGATTTATTAATTCTTCGCCTACTAACGAATTGAAATAATTTTCATCAAATTTTATTGTTTCGCTGGTTAAAGATAAAATAGATTCATAAATAATATTTTCGTCTTTTAAAACATTAAAACTTCCGTCTTTATATACAATATTTTCATCAAAATTAGTTTCATTTAATTTATTAATCAAATTTATTAATTTATTTATTTCATTATTATATAAATCTCTAATTTCATCATATTTTAATTTTTCATCAATATTGTTTTCGATATTTGACTTTACATTATCATATTTTATTTTAAATTTATTATTAAGAAAAGATAAACTCTTTTCCAAATTTTCTTTAGCAATATAAAAATTATTGTTCAAATAAATTTTATAATTCAAATTCATTTTATTAATTAAATCATTATAACTTTTTTTAGCTTTTTCTAATTCAATATTATATTCTTCTTCACTTTTAATTTTTAATTTTTCATATGAAGTAATTTTATTATTGATTTCACAAATAAAATCAATAGTTATTTCATTCTCTTTCATTTTTCTCCTTTAGTTTTAAAATTAATTATCAATTTAATTTAAATTATTTATAAGCCTTAATCATGAGCCTTTTTTCTTAATTCCATAAGAATTAACTTACTTTTAGCAAAATTATAATTTCGACCAAAAATATTATTTTTAGAATTATAAAAGTCATTTCCAACATTGTTCAAAATATGAATTGAAGAATTAATTAATTTATGTTCAATTTTTTTAATATTATTAGAGTTATCGATTCGTAAAGTAATGAAAAAGCATTCTTGACTTTTAAATAAATTTGTTAAATCTTTTTTATTAAGATTTAATATTCCTGATAAAGTTCTTCTTAAAGTGGAATGTTTAATTATTCCGTTAATATGTTGATTATAAATTCTTTTATAAAAGCAGCTATTTGCACCACATTTACCAACATATACACAATAAAAAATTTGATCTTTAATAACGAAAGATTCAATAAATCTATTATCTAAATTTTCTAAACTTAATTTAAATTTGATTTTATTTAGTAAATTTTCGCTAACATAAAATTTATAAACACCTCTATCATTTTCGTCGTTTAAACAATTCAATTTTAATATCATAAATTTTACTCTTTAAATAGATTTTACAATAATCTTGTTGGTTTATCAAGAAATCATATTATAGTAAACTACTATATGTAAATTATTTTAGTAAACCTAGTATTATTTCTAAAATTGGAACTAACAGATAATGCTAAATTAAATACATTGAAATGAAAATACTGTGCTAATAAATATTTGAACTTATTATAAGGACGAATATACACAAACTAAAAGAAATCAAAAAGTACTAAATAAGTACGACGGTAAATTAAGAAAAACATCAAGAAAATTAAACATTAGTTATTCTACTTTAAAAAATTGGAAAATAAAAAGATATAAAAATATTCCATTAATTAAAATAGATAAAAAAAGAAATTCTAAGCGGACCATAAAGCAGAAACATATAGGAATTAATATTATTTAACGAGTATTCATTTCCAAATCTTTTCTCAATA
>CAVAGO010000110.1:0-594 GCA_963588075.1 bacterium
GTTAAATAAAAAGATAACTGAAGAACAATTTGAAAGAGTAAAAATAAAATTAGAAAATGAATTAAACATAAAACAAAAAAGACATAATGAGTTAAATAATAGTATTAATGGTAATATCACTGAAGAATCTAAAAATAAAATGATTAATGATTATATTAATAAGTTTTTATCTATGAAAGAACCTAGTAGAGAATTAATAATTAATTTAATTGATAAGATTGAGATTTTTGAAGATAAAACAATAAATATTAAGGTTAGTTTTAATAAATATGGTTAGAACCATGGTATAATAAGCAGCAAGAGGTGGTATTAAGTGGATGATGTAAATTGGAATGGTCTAAAGGAATATTTTAATGATGCTTTATTTACTTCAATATTTTTAGAAATATATAACAAAATGGATATTAGTTATTCAAAAGGATATCTTGGCGATTTTATTGAATACATTTCATCCATATATATTTTTGATTTAATGCAATCAAAATTTGTTGACGGGGAAAAAGTTTTAAAAAAAGATGAACAATTTTTAAAGAAATTAAGAAAAAATAATTTAAAAATATCTATGAAAAACCATTCTAAAACACTGGATAAAAA
>CAVAGO010000110.1:604-6178 GCA_963588075.1 bacterium
TGTTTATACTTATGATTGTGCAATTTGTCATTCTAATGGTGAATTGTATGATATAAATTATAGAAATTGGAATAATGAAAGAAAAACACAAGAATATAGAGAATTCCAATATCGATTGGTTTATAATTGTAGAACTTGGTTAAAAAGAATATTTGAATGGATTGGATATGACTATGATAATTTTATTGATGAAACATTGGGTGAACAAATAAAACAATGTGCAAAAAAATTAGAAGAAAAAGAATTGAGAATGACATCGTATTCAACAAATAAAATATTTGAAGGAACTATTCTTTCTAATAGTGATAAAATGATAATAATGCAATATTATGGATGCTTAAAAGCAATTATATATTTTGCAAAAACTATTGAGAAAATTGAAATTAAAACTTCGAAAGGATATCCACTCTTTAATTCAGAGTACTTTTTTATAAAATTAAAAGCGGTTTTAATAGATACTATATTTGATGCATTACCAGAACAAGAATCTATATTATATGATGAATTAACTAAGTTTACTAATGAGAACATTCCAGATGATTTTTGGAAGACTAATAGAAAAATAAGAAGAAATATTCATTATGATGATTATGAAGAAGTTTTGAATGAGGAATATGAGTATGTGAAAAAATATCAAGATATTTATCTCGAAGAATTATTGAAAAGTTGGAATAGAAAAATAAATATTAAAATCGGGTTTTGGGAAAAGTTTTTTTCCTTTATTTCTAAAATGATGACAAGAAATAATTAAATCTATCAAAAAAGGACAACGACATATTATTCCAGTAAATACTAGAATTATAAATCATCATATATATAGACATACATATCAACCAATGTATACTTGTACTATGGAAGATGAAGTAAGTAATGTATATGATAATAAATGTGGATTTTAAAAGGACTTAGGTCCTTTTTTAGTTGGTCGTTCGTTAGAATAGTATTAGGTGATTAGTTGCTCGTATTAAAAAGAATGTATATAGTAATGAAAATGATGTATTGATACTTTTTTGTATTGTACAAAGAACAATTGTTTGCTATAATTATTTTTGTAAATTGCTAATAAAGGGAGGTTTGATGAGTATGAAAGAAGAACAAATGCATTTAATAAATAAGATGTTTAATGATAAGACCATTAGAACAGTATGGAATAAAGAGGAAGAAAAGTATTACATAAGTGTTATAGATATTGTTAATGCTTTGATGGAAAATGATTATCAAGATTCTAGAAATTATTGGAAAGTATTAAAACATAGATTGAAAAAAGAAGGAAATGAAACGGTTACAAATTGTAACCAGTTGAAATTAAAAGCCCAAGATGGTAAGTATCGTTCTACTGATGTTGTTGATATTGAAGGTATGTTTAGAATAATAGAATCGATTCCTAGTCCTAATGCTGAACCTATGAAACTATGGTTAGCTAGATTAGGAAAAGAAAGAATTGATGAAGTATTTGATCCTTCAATAACTGTTCAAAGAGCAATAGATACTTATCGTGCTAAAGGCTATGATGAAGATTGGATTATTAAAAGAATTAAAGGTATTCAAGATAGAAAGAAATTAACTGATGTATGGAATAGTAACGGAGTAACTGAAGAAGTTGAATATGCGATACTTACTAACGAAATATATAAAGAGTGGTCTGGTTTTACTGCTAAACAATATAAACAACACAAAGGACTAAGGAAAGAATCTTTAAGAGATAATATGACCGATATTGAAGTTGCACTTGCTGATTTGGGCGAAATAGCAACAAGAGAACTTGCTAAGAAACATAGACCATTAGGATTAGAACAAAACAAGAAAGTTGCTAAGTTAGGTGGACGTACTGCAAAAGTTGCTAGAGATGAGTTAGAAAAAAATTTAGGTGAAAATGTAGTTAGTAAAGATAATGCTTTATCGTATAAATATGTTGAAGAAGATTTGATGATAGAAACTGATGAATAAATGATATAATAATTGTCAAAGAAGGTGATTATATGAAAGGTATTTTAACTTGGACTTTTATTATGGAATGTTCTGTTCCTAATGATGTTGATAATATACTTGTTCCAGGAGAAGAAGCGGTAGCTGCTTATAAAACAATAAGAGATTGTGCTATTTTTACAAATAAAAGGATAATTATCAAGGATGCACAAGGTATTACTGGCACGAAGATAGAAATGTATTCTATTCCTTATGCTTCTATAAATATGTGGTCAACAGAAAATGCTGGAGTTATTGATTTTAATTCGGAAGTTGAACTATGGACTAGAGCAGGGCAATTTAAAATTAATTTAAAAAAAGGTATTGATATTAGAAAATTTGATAAACTAATTGGAAAGTACGTTCTTTAAAAGGTCTTTGACCTTTTTTTAGTTTTAATACTTGTTAATCTATGCTATAATTAGTATAGGTGAAGTATATGAAAAAGAATGGGTATACAACAATTGAATTATTATCAATTATAGGTGTTTTAGGAATATTTACTATTATAATTTTAGCTTCTACATCTTATGCTTATAAAGATCGTTCAAGTATTTATTTTAACCAAATAGTTGAAGTGGCTGAAAGACAAGCAGAGTTATACGGAAATACTTTATCTAATTTAAAAGAGGAAGGTAGTTTAGTAATTACACTTGGTGATTTAGTAGAAAAAGGTTATTATGTAGCTGATGATACTGAAGGTAATGTTAATGATCCTAGAAATAGTAAAGATACTTTAAATGGGTTAAAAATAAAGTTAATATATAAAGAAGATGGAACTATAACAGCGAAAGTTATAGAAGAATAAATCTTCTTTTTTTCTTGTTGTAAAATATTTGTCAAAAATGTACAAAATACTATATAAATGTGTAAAAATTATGTATGATATTAATGTAAGGGCGTGATTAAAGTGATGCATCCATCTATAGACAAGTTATTAAACATTGTCGATTCTAAGTACAAACTTGTTCATGTTGCTTCTAGAAGAAGTAAACAAATGTTAGAAAATAAACATTATCAAATGAAGCAAAATGAATATGTAAATAAAAAAGAAATAGGACGTGCTTTAGAAGAAGTGGAAAAGGGATTAATTACTATTAAATAGTAGTTAATTTTTTTTTGCCTTTTTTAGGCACAAAAAAAGAGTTCCTATTGGAACTATTTATTTTGAAAATTAAGATTCTTCTTCTTCTTTTTTCATTGTTCTAGCTTCTCTAGCAGTTAAAACAACTTTTGTACCATTGATAGTTACTTTTTGGAAGTTTGGCTTTTGAGCATGTTTAGTTGCATTTAAAGCATGACTTCTTCTATTACCACTTAAAGGTTTTTTTGTACTTACTTTTTTTGCCATAGTTACGCCTCCTTAAATTCATTTCATTACCAACTTTAACACATGTAGGTCTTAAAGTCAATTAATTTATGCTTTTTCAGGGAGGAATATTTGTCTAAATTACGCAAATATGCTATTATTTTCATGTTTTAGGGGGTGTTTTGTATGAAGGGGTATGTTTACTTATTTATTAATGAAGAAGATGAATTTGAAGATAAAATTAGTGTTAATACAGGTATTTTAGAAACTTGTTCATATTGTATTGATCTTTATGTTAAAGATAATGAAAAGTATTTAGATGCAATAAATGATAAAGATGAATTAGCTAAATTAGAAGAAACACTTGAAGATTCTATAGAGATTGCGACAGAAGATAATGAACGTGCTTTTTATAAAAGAATGAGAGATATTGCTGGTACAAAGGAATTCTTTGGTAATTGTACTAAATATTATTTTTGTGGTAAACATGAAGATATTGGAAGATTTTTAGATAATAATTATGATTTTTTTAAAGATAAAGAAATTATATTATCAGAATGTATAGAGTTAGATGAAAATACTTTGATAGGATTAAAAAAATATTTTGTTAATTTTCCTAATATAAAGTTACAAGTTAATGGAAATGTTGATTTTGTGTCTATTGAAGATTATGAATTAACTATTGATGCTATTAATGAGATAGCTTCAAAAATACAAAAATATGATTATAGTACTTTTGAACAATTAATTTATGCGTATGACTTAATTAGAGATAGATTCTATGTTAAAGAGAATTCTGATGATAGAGCTACAGTATCAAGAGATTTAACCTCATCTATTTTAGGTGATAAGATTGTATGTTTAGGATTCGCTAATATATTTAAAGCTGTTTGTGATAAATTAGGAATTAATAATATAGTATTTTGTTTAGCGGGAAAAGAAAGTGGTCATGCGAGAAATTTAGTTCATTTAACAGATGAAAAATATGGAATTGATGGTTTATATTTCTTTGATCTGACATTTGATTGTAAAAAAGATGAAGAAAATAGTTTCTTATTCAGTTATAAATATTTTGCTAAGACATTTAGAGAAATGGATGATTTTTCTAATGGAAAATATGTACCTATTACTTATAAATACTTTGATACTGATATGATTGAAGATTTAGATTTTAGTACTTCAAGAGATGAAATTGATATGCTTAAAACATTAAAGTTATTAACAAAAACTAAAGAAAATAATATATTGGATTTACTAGGGAGAGAAAAAATAAATCCAATGGGAGAAGTTGATGTTGATAATTTCTTTGAAATATTATACGAAGTATCAGATAGTTGTAATCAACCAATTAATTCTAATCAATTTATAAAAGCTTTATATAGGGTTAGAAAACAACAATATTATGAAGAACCTACTAAATATTTATTTGATATAGATGTTTTAACTTGTATTTTAATAAATTCACAATTTGTAGTTGGAGATCAAACTCCAGTTGAACGTTTATTTGAGGATTTAGGTTTAAGAAGAAAATATACTATATTTACTGGAAGAGATAAAGTAGAAGAATTTCTTAGTGAGAACAATCTAGATAAAGATATGGAAAGAGTAAAACTTACAAGAACACTAAGAACAATTTATGAGCAAAAAGTTGGAGAAGAAAAGAAACTAGAAAAAAAGATGTTTTAAACAATTAAACATCTTTTTTTGTGAAAATTTTTTCTTCTTAATATTAGTTAGAGATATTTATGGTATAATAAGATTGATAATAATATAGAGATGATATCCTATATATTAAAAGAAGTTAAAAAAAGAATATTTGGGAGAAGTAGAATATGGAATTAAAAGAAATTAGAAAAATATTTTATGAAGATATGACTAGTAAAAAGAAAGACTTCGTTATACGTATAAGAAAAAGTGAAGACTTAGTTTATTACAATGGAATAAAAATATTTGAAATTAGAGATGGTAGATTAAAAATAAGTTCAAATATATTTGAATTAAGTGATGCTTTTTTAGAAGAACATAAAGAAGAATTATCTAAAGAATATTCAAGAAATAAAATCTTTAAAGCATTAGCTAAAGTAAGATTAATGTTATTAGAAGCTGGTTATATAAAACCAAGAAAGAAAATGCTTATAAGATATGAAAAATCTGCTGCTGACTCTTATAAAGGCAGAGAAGACGATATATTAAAAAATAAAGATTCAATATTAAAAAATGTTAAGAAGTCTTTAGGTGAATTAGCAAAAGAAGTTAAAATAAATGATTCTTGTATTAATAAAAATGGTAATAAGATGGAT
>CAVAGO010000111.1:0-6125 GCA_963588075.1 bacterium
TTCTAATAATAGATTGAGAGCTGAAATATATTTGGATTCATTAAAAAACGAGAAAAATTAATTTCTCGTTTTAGTTTTATCTGTTTTTAGCTATTTCGTAGATTTTTTCTGTATTTTTAAAACTTAGTTTAGCTATTTGTTTTAAAATATCTTTTCCATACTTGTTTACTAGAGTAGCTCCAACTTCATCTACTAAGTTAGAAGCTCCTAGTGGCATTTCGATATTGAATCTATCTGATAACTTTTTCATTTCTTTTAAGAAGATGTATCTACTGATTATAGAAGAAGCTGCAACACTCATACATTGATCTTCTGCTTTAGTCATGAATGTTATATTAGTAACTCTTTCTGGTGCTTTAGATATATGTGTGTAGTAGGCTTTTTCTGGTTCGAATTGATCAACTACTATTTTAGAATAACTAACACCATCTTTTTTGATTACTGAAAGTAAACATTTGTTATGAAGAATTGCTTTTACTTTGTTCATGTTGAAATCAGTTGTATGATATGAGTTATATTCTTCATTACTTAGAACTATTGTAGTATGAGGAATTCTTTTGATTAGTTCTGGAGCTATTTTGATTATCTTATCATCTGTAAGTTTTTTAGAATCACGAACTCCTAAGTCTTGCATCCAAGCTATATTTTCTTTTGATACGAAAGATGCTGTTACGACAAGTGGTCCAAAATAATCTCCTGTACCAACTTCATCTGATCCAACTGATGCTTCGTTAATAAAGACTTTCTTTTCATCTTTTTCTTTCTTTTCTTTTTCTTTAGAAGAAGTATCTATTACTTTACCATTTAGAACTCTTTCTTGTTCTGTCCAGTAAGATGCTTCGATATCGGCACCAATACCTTGGAACATAACTTTTCCTGATTCATAAAGGGTTGTTACGCAGTCAAAATCTTTTACTTGGAAGATTGCATAGGGAGGAGTTTTCTCACATTTCATATCTTCGTAATGTTTAATCATCATTTCTTTAATATTGTCACTTACTTTAAATACAATTGTTACTGGTTTAAATCCGTTTTTCATGTATTTCACCTCGAAACAATATTACCACATTTTTATTTAAATTTCATCTTTTGCATAGTATAATTATGGTAGGAGAGTGATAAAATGTTAGAAGGTTTAAATTTAAGTAATCCAATATCTTTACTTATAGCAATTGTAATAGTTGTTTTTATGATATTAGAAATAGCTAATGGATACAAAAAAGGATTTTTAGAAAGTGGAGTTATATTAATTGGTTCTATTTTAATAGTTATTGGTTCTTATTTACTTAAGAATCCGTTATCTGTATATTTATATACTCATTTACCTTTCTTTAAATTTGATGGTTTGTTTAAAGGAGTTACAGCATTAAATATTATTGTGTATGAAGTTATTGCTTTTGTAATAGTGTTTGCTATATTATTTGTTGTTTATAAAGTAGTTCTTTTACTTACTAAGATAGTTGATAAATTATTGTCATTGATATTCTTTATAGGAATACCTAATAAGATTTTAGGAGCAGTACTTGGTTTTGTTCAAGGTGTAGTAATACTTTATTTTGTAATTGCTATATTTAAAATAGGTACTAATATAATGGGATATGAGATGCAACCTAGTTTAGCTGATTATGTTGTTGAGATTCCGGTGTTAAAACAAACTTTTGGACCAGTTTTGAGTTCTTTAGATGATATTACAGCATTAGCTAAGGATTATGAATATACTAAAAATAAAGAAGAATTTAATGAAAAGGCATTAGATATATTATTAGAATATGATGTTATTTCTAAAGATAATTTGGATATACTAATTGATAAAGGAAAAATTAAAATAAATGATAATACAGGAGGGGATTCGAATGTTGAAGAAACTAACGAATGATGATGACTTTAATAAAATAATAGAGAAGGGAACTTGGTTAGTTGATTTTTCTGCTACTTGGTGTGGTCCTTGTAGAATGCTTGAACCAGTATTAGAAGAATTTAGTAAAGATAATCAAGTATTACAAGTTGATATTGATCAATTTAGTGAATTGACTTCTAGTTTTGGTATTATGAGTGTGCCAACATTGATTGTATTTAAAGATGGTGAAAAGATAGTTCAAGATGTTGGTTATAGAAGTATAGATCAATTAAATGAATTAGTTAAATAAAAAAGTGTTAGATTTCTCTAACACTTTTATCTTTTCATTCGATAAATTTTGACGTCTTCGTCACCTTGAACTGGTTCTTCTGGTTGAACTTTAGGCGCGTATACTTTAACTGCTGTATGACGTCCTTTTGGTTGAACATCAGAAATTCTTAGTTCGTCTGGATCGATACCTTTTATTCTTCTATATTGTGATACCATTTCTGTTAAGCAGACACTTGATATTGACATTATATGTTGACTTAAAGCTTGGTAATTATCTGTGTCTATACATTCAATATAGAATTCACGCATTTCTGGAGTGATTAAGACAGGAGCTAATTCGTTTGCTACTAAATGGGCATTTAGAATAATTCTACCTGTACGTCCGTTACCATCTTCAAATGGATGGATTCTTTCAAAAGCGATATGGAATTTTGCTTCTCTATCACAGATTGCTCTTAAATGAGCGATTTTTTGTTTTTCATCGTCAACACCTTCAGTAAATGGAGGTATGTCTTGTGACCAAACATAATTATAATTATAAAGTAGTTCTTGCATTTTTATTGGAACTAATTCTTTAGGACAAGTTTGGAATGGAGCATTTATTATGTCGTTGTCTGTTGTTTTAAATCCAGTATGAATACCTGAGTTTTTATTTACTTTAGCATTTATTTCGATTATTTCAGGAATACCTATTGAATCTAAACCTAAAGCGTAAGCGTATGCTTCGTTGTTTCCTTTTTTTAGATTGTAAGCTTTTTTATCAGCAGCAATTTTTAAACTTACTAGGTCAGCTAGTTCTTTTACTTTCTCAATTAGAGATTCTCTTTCGTATGGAGCGTCAGTTAATTTACCTGCTAGGGCAGCTTGATTTATTTCGTATTGATTACGATATGGTCTTACGGCACCTTTAAAGTAAGGAATAAAGTCATCGATACATAAAGAATAATCTTCTTCCTCTTCATCTAAGATATATCTTTCTTTTGGTACTGAATACATTTTTTCTAATACCATAGCTATTTCACTATATCTTGTTTTTAATAATTCTAAATCTTCTTGAGAACCATTTTCTAATTTAGTAGCATAAGCACAATTAGCTTGTGACATAAATTCATTTAATCTTTGTGTTAATTTTTTACTTTCTTCGAATTCTTTTTCAAATGAAAGACTACTGTGAGCAAATGATTCACCAAAGTTTTTTCTCATGTAAGTATAAAAGAAATTTGCATTAAAATTTTTTCCAGCGATTCTTATAGTTTTTGCCATAATAAAATTTCCCCCTTTTTGTAATATTGCATATTTTAATATTATAGAGTAGGTATGTCAAATTTTGGTATAATTTTTTTGGTACTTTTTTGGCGTATATATGGGCTTTTTTATTTAATATATTTTTAGTTTCCTTTTTTGTTACAAAAAAGTCTTTTCAAATTTATTTTATTATGCTAGAATTAATATAGGTGATAGGATATGTTACTCAGTGATGTGATTGAATCTCGTAGGAGTATACGCAAATATAAGAGTATCATATTAGATGAAGAAACCTTGATGAAAGGTATTCTTGCAGGTATAAAAGCTCCAAGTGCCCACAACAGACAACCTTGGAAGTTTAAGATACTGAGTGCATCAGAGAAAAATTCTATTGCCGATATGTTAGAAGACAAGACTAGAAATATTCCCGGGCATACCGGTCCTCATACTGCGGGTATTATTCGGAACGTTCCCCATTTAATAATGGTTTTTATCGATAACGAAGTGGTGGAGAATCGAGATATGGATATTATTTCAATTGGTGCTTGTATTGAGAATATGATTCTCGCGTATACAGATATGGGTTTAGGTACTATCTGGATAGGTAATACTAACCTAATTAGTAATGAAATTAAGGAGATTCTTAATGTCCCTTATGAAAGCGTATCTTGTGTAGGTGTGGGCCTACCTGACCAGTTCCCTAAGGCTAGACCGAGAAAGGACGTAAGGGACGTAATGGTATGAAAAATACTATATCGATTAAAAGATATAGTATTTTTCTTTGCAAAAAAATAAGATCTTTACAGATCTTTTGTTGCTTCATTAGCAGCTTCAGAATAAGCACGTAATAAACCGCCAGCACCTAGTTTTATACCACCGAAATATCTAATTACTGCTACTAAATGGCTGTTTAGGTTTTTTCTTTCTAATATATTATATATAGGAAGTCCAGCTGTATTAGTAGGTTCTTTATCGTCAGTTTTCTTAGCTGTATTGTTTACTTTATATGCATATGGAATATGACGTGCTTTTTTATGCTCTTTTTTTAATGATTCAATAATATCTTTAGCTTCTTCTGGTGAAGAAATTTCATAACATAATCCAATAAACTTGGATTTTTTTATTTCGATAATAGATTCTTTTAATAATTTCATGAGTTCACCTCGTAGAAATATTATAACATATATTGTTTTTTATATCATTTAACTTGTGCTATAATTATTGAAGATAAGGTGTTGTGATTTATGCAAGAAGATATAAAAAAACTTTTAAGTATGTTTCAGGGAGAAAGAATAACTGATATATTTAAAAAATTTGATTTAGATATTGAAGATTTCGCTGATGATTTTTCAGCACTTCTTCAGCATAGAGAAAAAATACATAGTGAATATTTTTCTTTCGTAGATAAATATGTTAATGATGATGAATTTTTTAAAGAATTGGATTTGGATGCCAATATTGGAGAATTAATATTAACTAAGTTAGTTGTTTCTGATGAATTTTATTATTCATTGATGGATCATTATTATATTGGTAAAGATATTTTAGGTTCTGCTGGTATTGTTTTTGATTTGAATGATTTGAATTATTATTTGAATAAAGGAATATCTTTAAAAGATATTATAGATAAATTTGAAATATTACCTGCTGTACAAGTTGAAATATGCTTAGAACATCCAGAAATGGTGGATGCAATAATGGATACAGTTACTTATCCAAGTGTTTCTTTAATAGGGGCTGAGATTGTTCAAAATCATTATCGATATTTGGAAAAATACTTTGGTAATTATTCGCCTTTTAAAGATAATCTTATATCTTTGTTAAATGAACTTGTTAAATACGATAGCTTTGATTTCGATGGATTTTTTGAAGTTTTAGTTACTTCTTATTTAGAAAATAATGATATATCAATTTTAGAAGATGAATCTTTAGTAAGAAAACTTATTGATATAGGTGGTAGTAAGGCGTTGATTTTTGCTGCTAATCCATCACCTGAATTGGTTTCGTATACCGACTTTTCTTATTATGATTATTCTTTATATGATGGTTCTTATAGAAATAGTTCTTCTTTATTATTGAAATTTTTAAGAGATGGTAAAACTGATGCTTTAATGTATGCCAAAAAGAATGCTGTTAATGATGAAGTTATTGATATATTAAAAAATAGTGATGTTTCTTTAGAACGAATTAAATCTTATGAAGATATTAAAGATTCTTATTTAGTTGCTAAATATTTAGCTGAAAATGGAGATTATTCTTTAATAAGTAGTTTAACTTCTATACTATCTGACATTGATTGTTTTGAATATGTTTTGAATTTGCATAATTCTGGAGAGTATACTTTAAAACCTTATTATGATAATTCTGATGCTTATAATTTTTTATGTGGTGTTTTAGTTGTTGATTGGGGATATTTTTATTATTATAAAGAATTTGATATTTCGCCTTCTGTTGCTTCTAGATTGATTGAGATGGGTTTTACCGTAGATGATTTTGTTAAAAATGTTTCTAGATGGAAGGGGAGAGATGTATTTATCGAAGTTTTTGCTTCGAAGGATGAATATTTGCCTTTACTTTATTCTTCTGATGATAAACTGGTTACTAAATATGCTGATAAAATTAATTTTGAATTGTATTTGAATGCTAAGGAAAAATATGGGGAAGTTAGTTTACCGAAAATTCTATTATTTAAATTTGTTAAAGAAGGTCATTATGAAGTTTTAGATAGAGATGATTTATATATATCAAAATT
>CAVAGO010000112.1:0-6003 GCA_963588075.1 bacterium
GTTAATATTTAATGCTATTTCACTATAATCATCTTTTGCAACATATTTTTTAGAAAAATAATGCCAATCTTTATTATATTCTGTTAGATAATCATCTTCTCCATAGCCTTCCCATTCTTCTGTATTGTAATTGAAGTAAATATAACCAGCAATATTTGCAGGTTCTTCTAAACTATCCTCATCAGGTATAATTCTCGGACCTTCGTTTTTATACCAGAATGATAATTCAAATACATCTCCTGCTTTACCACTTATATTAAATGGTTTAGATATCATTGTTTGAATTAATGGCTCATTATTTAACTTTAACGATTTTATGTTATCGATGGTAACAACTTCTGCTCTAGGAGTTGTTTCTTCTGCTTCATAATATCCTTGTCTTCCTGTTCTTTTATATGATTCAATAGTATACCCAGTAAGACCATTATTAAAGTTACTATTACTTATCATATTATAGTAATTAGCAACTTCTCCTTCTTCTAATTGAATAGCATCTACATATATATTACCTACTGCTAATGGAGTTACTTTTATAGTTAAATTAGAAGTTGCTGATTCAGGATAATTAATAGTAACATCATATCTACTATAATCTGTATTAATATCATTTATAGTAGTTTTTTCTTCTACTGAATCATATGATAATGATATTTCTAAAGGAATATCATTTTTAATATAACTACTAAATGTATAATAATTACCTTTATCTACTTCTTTACTTAAATATACATAGTTATTTAACTCTGTATTAGTTATTTTTAGAATCTTTAAGCCATAAAAATTATCTTCTAATACAGATAAAGATATACTACTATTAGAAGCTGTAAATGGACTATTTCCATCTTCAAATGAAGAATTATCTATTAAGTTATTAATATGTTTAACTAAATTACTATCTAAAGTAATTTTATTAACTGAAGATGTACCTGTATCTCCATAAATAGAAGTCTTACCATAAGCATTACTTAAATCATTATCACTATCTAAATTAGTAATAACTTCAGTATTAGCATTATTATTAAATACATAAGTATTAACATGACCTTTTCTATCTTTAATACTTGTAGATTTTAAATTATAAGTAAATTCTAAATAATTACCTTCACTATCATCTCTACCATATTCAGTAACTTTAGATACTTTATATGTTAAGTTATTAATATATTCATATTTACTATATAAACCATTAGAATTAATAATCTTTTCTATTAAATTATTACTATTATAAGTAATATTAGTAATATCTCCTAAATCTTCTATACTAGTTAATAAATTATTAGTTAAATTAATTATAGTAGTTTTATAAGGACTTATAAAACTAATCTTATTTTCTTCATATGTAATATTTATTTCACTATTAGATGCATTTACTATTTTAGTTATTCTATTATTTGTATCATAAGTTATTTGAATAATTTTATCTGTAGTATCTTTTATTTCTTCTAAATAATAAGTATCACTATGATTAACGAATTTATTAGTATTTTTATTTTTATCTGTCATTATATAATTATTATCTATTAGTTCTAATTTCAAAGATAAACCATCTTCATCATAATAAATATTATCAGTAGATTTATAAAAGTAATGAATTGTACCATCTTCATCTGTATATTCAAGTACATCTTCATCATCTATCGTAACTTCTTTTATTGTTTGTATTAAATTAGGTTTTATACCTAAACCATATCCATAATCTTTATTAGATATTATATCTGCTGTATTATATACAAGATATAATCCAACAGGTAATGGTCCTCCTATTGTATTAGCTACATCAAATGTTGTAGTTAAATTACCATTATAATTATTAATATAACTTGAACCTAGTTCATGGTTTTGTGAAGTATATGTTAAATATCCTTCTAGACCATTTAGATTTTTATAATTAATAATTAATCTAGGTTGTGGATTACCCGTTTCTGTTTGAGCATTTTTAGTATAGTATTCCCCTATTTTAATATTAGCATTATAAGTTTCATCTACTGCTTTTAACATTAAACCATAATTAGGTTCATTGTTATACCATCTTTGTACTAAGTCTGTTACATTAACTTGTGATATTTTACTATTTACAGTTAACGTATTATCAGAGATTGTTCCTGATGATCTTATACTATGGAAATAATTTTCAATATTAGTATTATATTTATTATTCATAGCTGACCAAGTAGCACTAGTCTCTGACCACTCTTGTGTTAGTTGATGTATAGAAATTAATGTATTTGAATCACTTTCATTATAGTTTTCATCATAATAACCAATAAGGTTTAATGTAGCATCAACTAAAGTATAACTAGAAGGAATTGTCGGTAAATCGAATTTTAATAGTGCACGATGTATTACATCGACACTATTAATTCTTTCTACTCCAATTTTTATTTTATCTTCTTCTCCAGTATTAGTACCATTTGATGATATATAGGTATCTGTTATATTAAACGGATTATTGGCTCCTGTGGATACACCGGCATCAGGTACTTCACTAGTTTCTGTATCTGCTAGTAACATTACTTGATTATTATTAATTAGTTCATCATATATTTCAACTTGAATAGTACCATCTTTTTTTAAGTATGTTTTGGAGTTAGCTGTTCTATATTCTGTTAATTCAATTCTTTTATCCATAAAAACACCTAACTTACTCTCTTATAAATATTAACTGCTAAATATGGAGGAAGTGAAGATGCATTTCCAGTATTGCTTGGAGTTGTAGATCCTGTATTCCCAGGTGTTGTTGAACCAGTATTACCATATACTTGTATACCTTCAGTTCGAGCACTTGAATTTGTTACTCCTTCACCAGTATCTTTTTTTCTTTCATTTCCAGTATAACTTACACCAGTTTTAGTTTTATAATAAAATCCATTTGTACCAGCAAACTGAGCAGCTGTATATAAACTTCCATAACCATGCGTATGCGCTGCCGAAGAATGGCTGTGAGCTGCTGATGTGTGATTGTGGGTTAAAACCCCACCTGTTGAATTTAATGAGTAATTAGAACTTGATGCCAATAAAAATCTGTCTTCTATTTTTTCCCAAGTACCAGTAAATAGTGTTCCTGGATTTACATCAGCAGTTGTAATATAAATTGATCCTACTGGATAAATTTTATTAAATATTGCTTCAAAACTTAATGTATTATTATTTGCATCAGAAATAGTTAAACTATTAACTGTTAGATTACCATCACTATCTAAACTAAATTTATTATCTATAGATGTTATACAGTTAGCTTCTATATTATTAGCAACTATATCTAACCCTTCTATTGTTTCTGTAAAATATTGATCATATCCAGTTGTATTTGTTACTTCTTCATTCATAATTTTTTTTTACCTCTTTCATTATTAACCAAATTCCCCTGAATATAATTTTTTTATTACTTACTTTAAATATTTCGAAATAACCCAAGCATCTGTATCTGGTGATACTTTAGACCAACCAAATCGTTCACCATATACTTTTACTTTTGTACCATTTTTTAAACATGCAATTGGTTTATTTTTCTTATGAGTATTTCTTTTTACTCTAACATTTAATCCTTCTTTATCAGCTCCAGTTACCACTTTTAACTTAGGTTCCTTCTCTGATAAATAAACTGCATAAACATATTTATCATTTCCTAAATATGCTTTAGCATTTATTATTTTCACGATATTTATTTGTTCACCTATTGGTATAGTTTCTACTATTTTATTAGTATTTAAATCCCTAACATTTAATCCTTCATAATCAACATTATCTACATACATTTTTTTATCTATAGATAATTCTTTTTCTAATTCTTCATTAGTATACTTAGGTCTACCATATCCATCTATAGAAGGTGAATTAAGTTTATAAGATTTTTTACTTACACAACCACCATTCGATACTAATCCATTAGATTCTGATGTATTACCTTCAATTGTATAAACTCTTTCTTTATCTACTTTATAAACTAATCCTGTATGACATAATTTATTATTTTTCTTAAAAAATATTTGATCTCCTTTTTTAGGATTTCTTGTATAGTATTGTTCTTTCTTTTGATAAAAACTTTTAGAAAAACCAACACCAGCTCCTGTAGAATTATCAGTTTGACATAATAATTCTTGTGCTCTTTCTACACCAAAAGTTTGAATAAAACACCAATCTACAAAAACATCACACCAAGAATAACTTTGTTTTCTCCCATTATAAAAGTTTTTTATTTTATCTATATCTCTTGCATATTTAGTATAGTTGTTATATCCTGCATTTTTTGTTTTTTCATCTAGATATTCATTAGTTGCTTTTTCTAAATAACCAACTTCATTAAGGGCTATTTCTATTAATTTATTTACTGTACTCATATATTTTATTCTTCTTTTTTCTTATTTTTTTGTATATTATTACAAGCTGATTCTATTAATACTTCTAATTCTAAATCAGTTATTGTAATCTTTTTTTCTGTAAGTAATTCTATTATATTGTATTTAGCTATTTGTTTTTTCTCTTCACTTGTTTTATTTTTATATAGTTGTTCTACATATTTAACAGTATCTTCTACAATATTTTTCTTTATACAATTATTAGTATTTTTTTCGTATAAAGATTTTAGTTTTATACCAATAAATGATATTACTGCAGTAAGTATTGTATAAAGTAATTCTGTTCCATATGAAGATAAAAATTCTTGAATAAAATTCATTTGTTTACTTCCTTTTCATTACCATGTACCACTCCATGTAGCAGTAGCATAATTTATTGAATCATAATAATCTTCTACACTGCTATTTAACTCTATTCCTGATACACCTACAGAATATTTTTTTGAATTAGTTAAACTAATACTTTTAGTAGCATGTGAATAATCTCCATAAGCAGTCTGACGAATAATTGTAGCATCAACATTTTTTTCTACATTAAAATAAAATGTTTGTTCTAATTGTGTTAATTCACCACTTGGTAATTTAAATGATGTTCCAATACCTTCACTAAATGTTTGTATATAATTATTAGTTGATGTAATACATTCACTATCAGCTGGACAATAGTATTGAGTAAATACAGGTGTTCCTGTTAATTTTACTGATGGATAAAATCCTATTCCAATAATGTCATAACTTCTAACTTTCGGAAAGTTTTTCCAAGCTAATCTATTTCTATATCTATAATTACTTCCATTAGCTAGAATAGATGTTGTCATCATTTTATATGTTGTTTCAGTCTCTCCATTTCCTAATGTTGTAATATCTTCAATAACAGCATTATTATATTCTTCTTCACTTATTTCTGTAGTCACTGATAAATTATTATTAAAACCATATAAAGAATACTCACTATAAGTTGTTATTGTTTTAAAATATTTAGTTTCTTCACTTATTACTTTATATTCTTGAGCATTTATTACTCTAGGCATAAATAATAAGAATAGTAATACATACATAATTTTTTTTACTTCCATAATCACACCTCCTCTCATGAGGCTAATTATATGTTGAGTATTCTCTAACATAAACCGATTATTTGAAGAAAAAAAATCGCCATTGTGGCGACTTCCTTATTTCAACTGGAATTTTATATAGTGCATGTCTTCATACATATCTTTATATTCTATTTCTATTTTTAAAGTATCTTTATCATCATAAATATATTTATTTTCTTTTATATTAAAATTAAATGATTGAATTGCTAAGTAAAGAGGAATAAATTGTGTATATTCTTTACTATTTGAAACCATAACATTATCGTTTAATAATACTGATATTTTTAAATAATATGTATTTAGTTCCATTGCAGTACCATTACTTTTATCAATATAACGAAATTCACTAATATTATAAAATGCTTCTTTTTTATTATAAAATATATTTGCTTTTACTTTATAATTAACAGAATTAGTATCTTTAAATTCTACATATTCTAAATCATTTTTATTATTCATAATAACAATAAATAATAAAAATAAATTAATAACAATCAAAGTAATAATAAGTATTATTGTTTTTTTATCATACTTTTTAACAATAATATCTT
>CAVAGO010000113.1:0-5873 GCA_963588075.1 bacterium
GAGGTTTATAGAAATTTTATTTTTATTTTCTATCCTCATTAAAATAATATATAAATAATACATACGATTGATACACGTAAAAATATTCTCTGGAGAAATTAATCTCCAGAGAATACGAATATTTAATTTTAAGCAAAAATTCTATAGCTAAAATCAATAGCAGCGTTATCACGAGCAACTGTATAAGGATCAAATGTTAAATGTGTAAATAATTCTGAATCATAGATCTCTGAATACATGGCTAATGTATTATAATTCTCTACACTTGTATCTACAGATGCCATAGTTTGTGTGATACCTTTATCTTTTACACAATCCAATCCAAGTATAAGACCAATTTCACTAATAGTTGCATTTCCAAGTGATCCATTATTAAACATAAACCATTCTTTAAATTCAACTGAATTGATACTCATACTCATATCCACATAAGACTGTTGAACTTTGTCACCTTTAAACGCATTTTCATGCATTCCGGCTACTGTATCAGCATTTAAATCCTGAACTGTATCTGCCCATTTTGGTGAATAATCAAGATTATCTACAGTCATTTTGATTCCAGTAGAACTTGTATCATAATCAATTTTCTTAAAATAATATCCTTTATATCCATAATATGGTGAAGAAGAAGGATAGATTACTTCAAATTTATATAATCGACGATCTGCATCGCTAAGAGATTCGTCAGTCTTAATAAATCTAAATGGAATCATATTATACAATTTTGTATCAGTATTATGAGGTGCATAACTGCTATTCAATACAGTTTTATTCATTGCACCATCTCCAGCACACCAATATTCAACTCGCCGTTGATTAAAATAATTCATATTTGATCTTGGAAGAATTGATGATGGTGAATTAGCCAATGTGATAGCATTTAAACTGTCACCAGTTGTAGGATCATAACTACCCAACACATTATCATTTAAGAAAAGATGTTGACTCATATTTGGGGTTAAACTGAATGAAGATTCAAGAAGATGTGTTCTTCCCATAAGACCGGTGACATTATGGGTAAGAATACTAGATTCACTTCCAGAATATTTACAGTTTCGTTCATGAATACGAACTACTGTATCAAAACCTTGGTTTTCTGCTCTTGATCTAGGAAGAGAACAAAGATTATCTTTTGAATATAATTTATCTTTTAATTGAATTATTTTTCGTTCCATAATTGAATTTTAATAACTCCTTTAATCTGTTGAATTATCATTAATTTTAAGACTTTCTCTAATTATTGTATTGTCAGAAAATCCTAATTGAACTTTAGTAGAAATTTTTTCTTTTAAGTTCATTAAATCGAATATTTCTTCACCAAGCTTAACACTTTCTTTATAAAGAAATGCTATCGATTTATATTCTTTTGTCTCTGGATCAGTAATTAATTCATTATTGATACTATCTACAAAAGAATCGTCTATATGTATAGTTTGTAAATAATCCAATTTTAAATTTTCATTATATTGGGCTAACAAACTAGAATATTGTTTATATTTTAAATCAAGTTTTTCATTATATTGATCACGAAAATGGT
Source organism: bacterium (assembly GCA_963588075.1). GTDB lineage: Bacteria > Bacillota_I > Bacilli_A > RF39 > UBA660 > Coprovivens. The sequence continues at coordinate 1,538 of CAVAGO010000113.1, forward strand.
AATATAATGGGTTATAGAATAATTGAACAGTATCTCCATCCCAAGACAATGAACCAAATGTATATTTATAATCTACACTATAAAGTTCAGAATATGTAGAAAGAAATTCATTAAATAGAATGATCATATCTGATACATAATTATCAGCATCATTATCCATTTCGTATTCATATACTAATGATGAAAATGAATCATTCACCCAATTTTTAAAGTATTCCGAAACAGTAGTAATTGTGTCACAAACTTTTTGAAAGTTTGGTTTACCAGTAGTTTTATCCATAACTTCATTTTTAATCCAAGTGACCAATTCAGATGATTCACAAACATCTCTGATATATTCACTAAATGTATCAGCATTTTTAAATATACCATAAATCGAATTATCTTGTCTACTTTGATTCAATAAATATAACCAAGCTTGATATTGATTGAAATCATAAGAATTTCTTAGTTTTAATGTAATTCTTTTGATTAAATTTGGATATTGATTTCTATAATCGGTAATAAGTTCTTTAAATGTTGTATTAACAGTAACATCGCCCAATTGTACACCATTTTCATAAAACCTATATACATTTATATAATCATTAATATCTTCTTTCTCATCTATAACATGTTTCAAACCATCTGCAGATACAGTATCATAATTAAGAATTTTACCTATCTGAACTGTAGAAATTTCATTATCTTTTTTAAGGAAATCTACTACATTCCATTCTAATATATCTGGAGTTATATCAAATGTATTTGTAACTTTACCATTCTTAATATAAGTACGTTCAAATGAATCTGTATCAGTTATAGACTTGCCAAATGTTCTGAAAACAGCAGTACTATTTATTAACATCTGGTTTTTTATAATTATATCAGGATTATCATAAAATTTCATTTGTTGTAACCAACATAAAGCAGCAAACATTGCTGCTGGAGGACATTCAAACGTTTCAAATGATACTGGAGTAGTAAAGAATATCTGAGAATCATTATTTTCAAAATATTTCAACATTAAATACAATGAATCTCTCAAATTTCGTTGAGATTCAAGAATATCGACTGTTCTAGTCAATGTAATGTATCTAGTTAAAATACTATTAAAATTTAATTTTAGAATTTCTTTTTTTAATTTTTCTTTCTTTTCTTCAATGATAGATTGAGAATCTGTGTCATTGATTCCGCCCCAAAGATTATCTGATCCAACAAAAGAATCATAATCTCTATAAGTATCATCTGTTGTAGATAATTCGTTTACACTAATAGCTTTAGTTTCTCTTAATGTCAAATTAACCGAATTCTCTAATGATTTGCCGGTATCAATACTGATGGCCAAATTTTTGTCAACGTTATATCGCTTTTCAACATAATAACGTTTTAATTCGTTTCCTTCAACTTGAATTATTTGATTTAGAATTAAATTTAAAATATAGTTATTGGCTTTATTAGCAATTAAATCATTTAAATTCTTAACAATGCGTTTCTTTAAATCATTATCGTCAATTTTAGTCAAATTATCATAACCATAAGATTTGAGAATATGATCAACATTTTCATTTGTGTAATCGCACAAAGTAAATCTTTCTATATAAGAAGCTGAATAATTTATTATCGTATAATATAATAAATTTTCAATCATCAATACATTATAAAGCGGTTGTTTAGAATCAAATCCATCAATATAATCGAGTAAAACTTGTGTTCTAGCTCTATTATACGATTTCATAAAATAAGATAATTCAGTTGAATCTAATATACCAGTTGGATATCTAATAATTGCATAATTTTGTAAATTTCTTAAATAATATGGTGTGAAACTAGAATTGATGAATCTCAAATAATTAAGAGTTGGATATTTATCAATAAGCGTCTGAATATTATCTTGTAAAAAATAGTAAGTATATGTTTCTGGATAATTCTTTTCGGTAACTTTATGAATAGGAATATATTCAATAGTTGATTCGTTATCCAAATTTTTTACATTAATAACATCATCATTACTATTAGGAAGTCCTAAAAATTGTCGATAATATGTATTTCTTTCATCATAATAATAGATTCTTGCAACTCTCAGTGCAGTTAAATAATCTTTAATAACTTGAACAGTTCTATTTTCTTTAAGAAAATCGTTAGTTTTTAGCCTAAGATTATCAATTACTTCTTTTTTATAGCCTCGTGAAGTCATACTAACTATTACAACCGAATGATAATCAGATCTATCTGATAAAGAATAATCATCGATGTTATCATGTTTAGTATAAGCTCCACTATATTTATAATATTCAGTTACACTATTTGTTGTTTCTGCGGCCTTTGCTTCATACTCATTCTTTATTATCAATTGACCAATAAAATTAGAAATTTTATTTATTTCACGAGTACCTTCCCGTGATCTATATACACTTTCGAAACTCATTTGTTATCTCCTAGTGTAGAGGATTTATCAGTATTATCTTTAAAAATAATGTCATATTTAGTTAAAATCGGAGCAAATGTAGAATTAATCGTATTATTTTCAATATTATATTTATAATTATCAAAATAAGATTTCAAATTATAAATATTTTTTGGAGAAAAATACTGACCGTATTCTTTAACAAATTCAAATAAATTGCCGAAAGTTTGTTCTAATGCTAAAAATGGAGCAGTTTTTGGATTATCCATTGATTTATGAGCAGCTTCTGATAACATTACTGTTTGCACCATCTTTCGACGATGTAATTCTAACACTTCAGCCGCTATATCAAATGTATTTAATTTATCGTATTCACGATTATATAAACATTTAGTAAGAACTATTGATACATAATCATAAAGAGTAAATATCGGTCCATGATGCATTTCGACTTTAGTTTTTGACTTTTTATCTGATTGAATATTGCCAAATACAGCACATCTATCCAATTTTAAATCGTTTTTAAGATAATTTATGTATGCTTTATATAATTTCGATCTTCTTACTCGCCTTTCAACAGCTTTAATAAACTTTTCTCTAGTATTTTTATCCGAAAAATTTATTTCAGATTTATTAAATGGTAAGTAATAATATTGAGAATCTTTTAAACAAATCTCAACATTTCCATTAGAGGTCTTTTTCGAAATTATGTTTACCATTTCTTCTTTTTCTTTACTTTTTGGTAAATTCTTTTCCATATTAACCTCTTTTTAGTATATTAAAATGTCAAAACTAAGAATTTAGAAAAAAAAAAAGAAAGGTGGAAAATATATCCACCTTTCTTTAAATGAGGTAAAAAACTTGTATATTAAATACTAAGCTTTCTTTGGTTTAGACAGAACTTTGGTGAGAATAAGTGTTACAGCTGCACCAAAACCTGTTCCAGCAGCCATACCAATTCCAAGATACTTAACCTTGTCTGAAAGTGGCTTTTTAGCTTTCTTCTCAACAACTTTCTGTCCTTCAACTGAACCAACAACTTTTTCTTCAGTTGTTTCCACATTCTTTTCGCTCATAATAGGTACCTCCAATTCAATTAACCTACAATTTCTTCAAGTGATTTGTAAAATGTTTCGTATGCCGAATGCATCATTACAAATGATTTTATACTAATCTGATTTCCATCATCAGTAGTAACAGTTTTATCAAATACAGCCGAGATATCAACAATCTTGTTGTTTACATCATCAACATCTACACCCGTCAATTTCTTAACAATGTTAAAGAAACCGGTAACAATGTCAAGATAATATTCTGAAAGTTGTTTCTGATATTCATTGTATTTCTGTGACAACGAATTATAAGATTCCTGATCAGGAGCTTTCTGTAAAGCCTGTTTTGTCTGTTCAATATCTTCAGCTAACTTGCGAATTGCATTATAGTTCTTGATTGTCATTGGAACACCGTTAATGTATTCAGCGATTTCTCCAAGATCATTCATTGTGAATTCTACTTCAGTATAATTATCTTTAGTAGAAGATACACAAAGTTTTGCTGGATTAGCTTTAATTCCTTCATCAGTTACTGTATTACCAATAACACCCATAAATGCTTGAAAAAGATTTACAATAGACTGAGTGTAATATGTCATCAACAATGTATTAATTTTGATAAATTTCATATCAAATACACATTCATTCTGAATAATACCTTCAATGCCATTAAGCTTTTTCAATTCGTAGAAATCGTCTCCGAGAATCTTTTTCATTGTTTCGCCAATAGTTTCTGATTCTTCAGTAACTTTAGGAGCAACTACTTTATCAAAGTAATTCTTCCTTGCAAGTTTCTGAACTTCCGGATCGTCTCTAGTAATCAAAAAATCTTTAATCATTATTTTACCTCCAAATGATTATATTTATTAGTTAGATACATTATAATAATATATAAATT
>CAVAGO010000114.1:0-5760 GCA_963588075.1 bacterium
ATTTTATATGAATTTTCATTTGCAATCAGTTTTATAGTATTTAATTACTTTATTTATTTGAAAAAAATCTCAAAAATGAATGTTTTTTTAACGCTTAATAATGATTAGTGCAAATGAAACGTGAGAATGAATTTTGCGATGAATATTTTAAAGATAATAAACATTATTCAATATGCAATGATTAAATAATATTTCAAACATTTGTTTGAATGTCAATTAGAAAAGGAGGCGAAGTAGATGACAGACAAAATAATTATTTGTAAAGAATGTAAAAAAGAATTTGTTTTTACTGTCGGTGAACAAGAATTTTATGTACAAAAGGGATTAATCGAACCTAAAAAATGCAAAGAATGTAGACAAAAAGCAAAACAAAATAATAATAATTATCAAAAGTAATGATAATGAAATTTCTAAAACAGATCATTGATTTGTTTTTTTATTGAAATAAAAAAACTTAATTATATCTTATATCTTCGAAAAATATAAAATTAGAAAAATTTATTTATGAAGTAGTTTTAAATTTCTTCTTTTTAGAATACTAAAAAATAGATTGTTTACGAACAAATGCACCGGATTTACAAATAAATTCTTTTATTGTATATATATTGTATACGTTATAAAAAATAGAAAGAGGTTTGTAATATGGTTACAAATAATATTAAAATAATCATTTTTTCAATGATGATTCTACTAGTTATGCCGTTTGTTGTTTATGCAGGTAATCTCAATGAATTAGCATTTAAATGGGCTGAAGATACAACTGTTAGTGAATGGGATGAGGTAACATCTTATCCTGTAGAAGATGGCATTTTATCTGTATTTTATAATAAAATAGAAAAGTATGATCGTCAGGGTGGATATGTTAAATCTTATACACTAGATGGTGAATATTTCTTTGCATCCAAGTTTGATAATGACTTAGTTGTTGGGACATATGATAGTAGTAAATCAACTATAAAGTTTGTATTACTGGATAAAAATTTGAATTTGATAAAGAAAAATGAAGTTAGTTCGAGTTTATTGCGTTTCAGTTATGGTTCTTATGCATATGAGAATTCTTATGTGGTTACTGAAGAAAACAATAAATTAATCGTTGATAATCATAACTTTGATAATAATTACTTCACTCATTTTACTTTAGATAGAGAGTTAAATTTCGCCAATACTGATACTACAAGTGATGGTGGCTATATCTGGTACAGTAATAATCAAATAATTCGATATGATAAAGATGGAAATGTTGTGAAAAGTATTAACGCGTGTTCTCAGAATTTCAAAATAGCTAAATTTGGTAATAAATATTTAATATATAGGGAGTGTCCATATCTCTCTGCTGATTATGGATTTACAATCGATGTATTTGATGAAGATTTAACACATTTAACTGAAGTTGCTAAGGTTAATTTGATGAATCCTGGTGGTCGCGGTGGCGGAGACTTGAGTGATAATGAAATTTATGAGCAATTTTATAATTCATCTATTTTTGAATATAATGGTAATGTCTATATAAATGGGGAATATACTTTAGATGATAATTACAAGTTAATAAAATGTAGTGACGATGATCCATTATTTACAACTACATATTTAGGTGCATTGAACAAATTAAAAAGTGAGTATTCATCTAATTTTTCTGATTATGATTATGCAATAGATGGCGATGGTAATATAATAATTTATGCTGCATTAAGAGAGCAAACAACAATGTTGCATATGTATGATAAAAATTTGAATCTTGTCTTTACTGATGAGATAGATGCTAGTTATGCTTCACCAATTTATTATCCATGTATTAATTATTCTAATAAATACATTGCTGTTGCTTTTAGAAATAGAAGTACTAATCAAGAAAATGTAATATTTTACGATAAAAAAGGTAATAAACTTCATACATTAGTTCTTGATGATTATGGAGCCACATCACTTCCTTGTATTAATGTTATGACTGATAATAGTATAGGTATTGTTTTATATAATGAAGATTACTATTCAACAGCAGCTAAAGTAGTTTACTATGAAATGCCATATGACATATTTGTAAAAACAGATGGTAATGGTAAAGTAACTGCCAATAGAGAAAAAGCTGCATATGGAGAAGTGGTAAGATTTACTATTGAACCTAAAGAAGGATATGTATTAGGTGTAGTTAAGGTAACTGATGCTACTGGAAAAGTAGTAACATTTACTGATTACACATTTACAATGCCAAGTGCAGATGTAACTATTGAAGTTTCTTTTGTACCAGAAAATCCTAATACTAAAGATATTGCTATTATAAGTTGTATAGCATTAATTATTATAGGAGTATCTCTTGTTATAATAAATATGAGAAAAGCTCGTTGGATTAGTAAATAGATAAGAAATAGGGAATAGCTTTAGTCATTCTTTTTTTTGTAATTATTAATTATGATATAATATAGAAGAAGGTAATTAAATTGAGAAAATGTTTAAGATGTAGTTCTGATATGGGGGGAGACTTAAATGTTATGACAAATAATGGTAATTATTGTTTTAGATTAACAGCAAGACAGAAAAGATGAATTATATAATGTTTATGCTTTGGTACAAACCGGTAATTATTATTTAGAGAATGATGAAATAATAAGAGACAATGGATCATCTATTCCTTACGAATTTATAGTAAAAAAAGATGGTGATGAGTTTATAGTAAGTGATTCAAGAACTCCAAGAGATGGAAGTTTGTATAGCGAAGATATGAAAAATATATTTCCATAAATAGGCAGATAATAAAAAAATCTGTCTTTTTTGTAGTATAATAGTGTATAGGAGTGCTAGTAGATACTTATATTTACACAGATGGTACTAAAAAAATATTTTAAATGGGAAATTAAAATAAGCAATAATAGTAAGTTTGAAGGTGAGATATAATATGAATAGAATAAAAATATTTAGTGGAGCAGCTTTAAAATATATTGCCATGATAACGATGTTATTAGATCATTTTAATAAAGCATTAATATATCCGTATTTAAATGGTGGTGTTTTGTTAATTATTAGTGATATTTTTGATATATTAGGTAGAATTGCATTCCCAATATTTTGTTACTTTGTAGTAGAGGGCTTTTTTAAAACCAAAAATCGTAGAAAGTATATGCTATATATGTTAATTTTTGGAATAATTTCAGAGATTCCTTTTGATTTATTTTCAACAGGTACTTTATTTAACATAAATTGTAATAATATAATGTTTACATTTTTATTATTGCTTATTATGTTATGTATAATTGATAAATTAAAAAATAAATTACCTAAATTTTTTTATATTGTATTTTCAATCGTCATTGTTGCTGTTTTCTCCCTAGTTGCTATGCTGTTAGGACTTGACTATGAGCATCATGCTATATTAAGTGGATATTTTTTTTACTTATTTTATAAAAACACATTATTATCAATACCTTTTTGTTTTATTTCAATGTATAAGCAACCATTATCTTTGATAGGATATTTTCTAATATTAACTTATAACGGAGAACGAGGTAATCAAAATAAAATATTTAATTATTTATTTTATCCGACGCATTTATTAATTCTTGGAATACTAAGGCTAATACTTAATGTATAAGTCATTAAAGTGATAATTAAAAAATGGACATGATTTTAAAAATATTTTTACTATAATATTAGGAATCATATTTAGAAAAGAAAATAAAACTTAAACTATAATCTAGTAATTTAGTTTCTTTCAAATGCAAAGAAGATTTGCTGAAATAATATAAAATGTAAAGATAATTTGATAGATTTTTAAATTCTTTAATAATAAAATCTTTTTAGGAGAGGAGGAAAAATTTATGAATCTGGGAAACAAAATTCAAGAAATAAGAAAGAAAAATAAAATGTCGCAAGAGGAGTTTGCTGAAGCATTTAATGTAACTAGACAAACAATATCAAGTTGGGAAAACTCCAAAAGTTACCCAGATATTGAAACGCTTATAAGATTAAGTGATAAATTTGATATTTCTTTAGACATTTTATTAAAAGAGGATAAGATTATGATAAAGAAAATTGATAAAGAAAGAAAAAGTTATAAAAAAATGAAAAATTTAATATTTATTATATGCTGTGTATTAATAATTGCTGGAATAAGTTATGGTATTAATTATATTAGTTTCAGTGAAAAATATGATGCAGTAAAAAAAGAAATAGAGCCAAAATATTATCAAACCTTAAAAGATTATAAATTTAAAAAGAAAGACAGACTATATACGTTAAATGTTTCAGATAATGTAAGATTTGTTGCTGGCTCACAGGAGATGCCACACAAAAAAGATAGAGTTTTGCATTTCTACGCTAAATTTTTATACGCATATATTGATAATGAGAATAATACTATTGAAATAATATTTAATGATTTTAATGAATTTTACTTATCTAAAAAACTAAATGATAAAGATGAAACTATTGTTTTTAGTACAGATGAATTAAAAGGAAATAACAGAAATAACTTAAATATTATAAGTGAAAAAATAGGTTGTGATAAAAATAAGTTAGAAAAAATAATTAATCAAGGATATAAAATTTATAATGATTTATATTCATGTGAATTATGCAAATAGTTATTTAGTTATAAATTAAAGTTTATCAAGCAGATCAATATTAATTAAATCTGCTTTTCTTATGATATAATATTATTAGATTGTAAGGAGAAAATACGATTATGAAAAGTAATGAAAGATAATGAAGAATTTGAAAGTGAAGATGTTATGTATCATTATTATTACAATATTGATAAACTTGTTTATATCTATCAGTTATATTTTTATGAAATAGAAGATGGGCAAAAAATCTTAAATAATAGTTATGTTTCAGAATATATTGTTGAAAATGATAAAGTGAATGAAGCTTAGCAGTAGCGAAGGAGAAACTAATGAAGAATTTTTTAGAGAAAATTAGAGTTCCAGAAAAAAATATAAAATCCAAAAATAAAATAATTAATACAGTTTTGATATTTTTATTAGGAATAGGATTAGGTATATTTTCAAAATGGTTAGATAATCTATCATTGTATGATGCAATCTGGTGGCAAAGAATATTTGGAATATTAGATCTTAGAAATGTTTTTTCTGAATTTGCAATATGGTTATTTATTGCTATAACAATTTCTGTATTTAGTAAAACTCCATTAAGAGCAAGTATAAATGTATTATTCTTCTTTATAGGGATGACTGTAAGTTATCATTTATATACAATATTCTTTAGTGGATTTAATCCTATGAGTTATATGATGATTTGGTACGGTTTAACATTAGTATCACCATTACTTGCATATATTTGTTGGTATGCAAAAGGAAATGGTAAAATATCAATTATAATTAGCAGTTTAATATTTTGTGTAATGTTTATTGAAACTTTTAGCATTGGTTTATGGTACTTTGATATTAAACGAATAATTGATTTAATTATTTTTATTGGAACTATTGCAATATTGTATGTTAAACCTAAAAATACTATTTATAGTTTAATTATGTCGATTATATTAGCGTATTTGCTTGTAACGATAATTTAATTTATTATTTTTTTATAAAAATTATACTAAATTTGAAACTTTTTTAAAAAAATTGAGGATTATTATATTGTAGGTGATGTTATATGGCTAGTCAAATAAACCTATATAAATTTAATGAAATATATGATAAAACACATTTGGATTTGCTTAAATATGTAATTGTTAAATGTCATAATATTAATGATACAAGTGATATAATTCAAGAAACATATTTAGAATTATGGAATATCTTAAAT
>CAVAGO010000115.1:0-5563 GCA_963588075.1 bacterium
AATTAGGGTTTTAATGGTTCTTTTTAAACTGTCTACTTTTAGTTGACTAGTCTATTTGTCTTTCTTTGATTTTTTTTATTCGTATTTGTTTTCACTAAATTCTTCAAAGATATCTAATAAGTATTCTTTTCTAATTATTTTACTTTTCCATTCTTCTGGAATAAAGTCATAACCGAAGACAATACCAGCAAGACCTCCAGTTAAAGCGCCGATTGTATCAGTGTCTTCTCCTAAATTGATAGCACCAATTATTGCTTCTTTATAAGTTTCTGATTTTAATAGAACCCAGATACATGCTTCTAGAGTATCAACAACGTATCCACTTGATTTTATATCTTTAATAGTTAATTTACTTATATCTTCTTTTAGTAATCTATTATAAGCTGTTTGAGCTTCTTCACTAAACATTGTGTAATCAACACATTTAGTCATGCTATATGCAGAATATTTATCTTTACCGTTTAGCAAGAACATTGCAAATCTTGTATATATGTAACATCCCATAACACTAATATCATGAGCATGTGTTATAGAAGATATTTTTCTTACTAAGTCTAGAACTTCAAAGTCTTTTAGTTTTTTGGCATTAGCATAATATGCGATTGGTAAGATTCTCATTAGGGAACCATTCCCGTTAGAGTTAATATCATTTAGACCACAAGTAGTTGGTTCATCATGATTTTCTTCAAATTTATCGATTGCTCGAGCACATGTTCCACCAATATCAAATACTTCGCGATTTGGGGTATATTGAGCATGATTTTTGAAAGCAGCGAATTTTAATGCGATATCATATAAATCAATACCATTTTTAGCATTGATGGAATCAATTGTTGCAATCATCATAGATGTATCGTCAGACCAAGTTCCTTCTGGTTGGTTATGTGTACCATAGCCAGTCATTTTTGTAATAGGTTTTTTTAATAGTTCTTCTCTACTTTTGAATTCTAATGGGACACCCATAGCGTCGCCGACTACAAAGCCCATTAATCCATCGATGTACTTCAACCTCATGATACCACCCACCTAGCATTATTATACTATATTTTTGGATTTTTTATAGTATTTTCTGCAAAATAAAGGTTTTTGTAGTATTCTATTGCTTCTGCTAAGGTTTGATTTTCGATTAGAGGGATTTGTTTTTTGTTTTTCATTAGAGTGAAGAGATAGTCTTTACCATATACTTCAATGATATAACGGACCATAAGATAGCTGATGTCGTAACCATTGTAGATTGTTTTTTCTATTATTTGAGGTCCTTCTTCAGTAATTTGTTCTTCTTTGGTTGTTAGGATAAAGGTATCATCTTTCATAGTAGATATGTCTGGTATTTCGTAAGTATTTATTAAGGTCATTAAATTAGTTAAATCTTCTTTATAAGATCCATCTAAGTACTTAGCTATACCTTCAGTAAGCCATTCTGGTAATTTACCATACAATAAATCTGTTATGTAATGAATAAGTTCGTGGAAGATAACATAGTTGTATTCTTTTCTACTATACTCATTTTTGTTTTCGGGATTGATTTTAGGTTCGAAGAAGTTGATACTACGATGGATGTTTTTTTCGAGATTTTCATCTACCATACAAGCTACCATATAATTAGGATATGGACCTAGTCCTCTTCTTCTTAGACCTTCTACTAATGAAGGTATGTCTTTGTATATATAAGTATTTACTTTTATTTCTTGGTAAGGTACTTCGAACCATTCGAATATTTCTAATTTACTACGTTCTAGTAATTTATCAACATGTAATATATAACTTTTTGAAACATCGATAGCTATAATATTATTCTTCATTAATTGTTAATTCCTTTATAGTAGAAAAATCTTCTAGGTTAATTAATTTGAATACTTTGTTTTCGTATATAAGACAAGTATGTTCGGGATTTACTTTGGGTATTCCAACACTACCAGGATTTAATTGTTTACCTTCTAGATTGTAGACATGAGTATGACCTGAGATAAGATATTTATCTTTGAATAAATAGTTATACTTATCGATTAGATGACCATGAGTTAGATAGAAAGTTGTTCCATCAATATCGATAGTTTTATAGTCATCCATGATACTGAAGATTGTTACCATATCATCTACTTCTGAGTCACAATTACCTCTTACGGCGATGATCTTGTCACTATATTTATTTAAGATATTAGCAACATCCATTGTAGAGTATTCATCTGGTAGGGAGTTACGAGCACCATGATAAAGTAAGTCTCCTAGAAGAATGATATTATCAGGATTTGTTTTATTAATTAGTTCTTCTAGCTTTTTAGTGTATTTTAGAGAACCATGAATGTCTGATGCAATTATTAATTTCATATTAGTTATTCTCCTTTATATAAGTATTTATTATGTATTTGATATCTTCGATTGATTTATCGATATTAAAGCGTCCATTACCTACTGGGTAAAATATTGGAAAACATTTGTAAGTTTCTTTACCTAGTTTTTTATTGAAATATTGTTTTCTTGTTTCTGAAACAGAAATTTTTTGATTTAGAAAGATAGAACTTACTTGATTACCAAATAATACGATTACTTTAGGTTTAATTATTTTAATTTCTTTTTCTAATAAAGGTAGATAATCTAGGAAGTAGTTATCTTTTAGAGGACGAGCATCGATTTGCGTACATTTGCCTAAATTAGTAATGAAGATATTGTGTTCTTTGATATTGTTATATACTTTGGTACAGAATTCAGGTGTCCAAGATGTTGGCTTGATACTTTTTATCTCTTGGTATATTTCTTCATCCATAAGGTCGACAGCGTAGAATAAATCCCAGATTTGTTTAGTTCCTAACCAAGGATGATGTGGTCCTTTCCAGTCAGGAGCGGATGCAACGTTACGACCTGTCGGGTTCATGAAAACGAAACAAATATCAGGATGATCTTCACAACCACCATTGTATATAGAATGGAGAGATGGGTCTCCATAGATTTTTTGTAATTTGTCGTATTCTTTATTTAAACTGCTTAACTTCATGATTATCACCTAACCAATTATAACATAAAAAGTAAGATTGTCTGGGGACTAATCTTACTTTTCTTCTACTTTTAATAAAATATTGTTGTTATCGAAGGTATATTCATAAGTTGGGATATCTTCGTAATATTGACTAAATTCATCAAAAATATATGTTGTATATGGAGATGTTTCGTATTTAAAGGTATAAGTTTGATAACTTGATATCTTCTTACCACCATATGAATCTTTTAATGTAACTGCAGTAGTTAGAGTTTCTAAGTTATCATTTAAAGATACTGAAGTACCATATTCAATATATATAGCTTGGGCAGTTGCTATGTTATCATTGTAAATTGTTTTTACTTCGTAACCATTAATAACATGACCTGTTATACCAAATGTAGTGTATGTATAATAGCATGATTCTTCCATACATACTAAATTGTTTATACCTTGATAATAGTATCCTTTTTGAAGGCTTTTAGGTATTTCAAAATTAGAGAAAACTTGTTTAGCTAGTTTGTTGATAGTTTCTTTTTTTACACTAACAATATATCCATAGTTATTTCCCATTTGGGTTGGTTCTATGTCGAAAGCTTTCCAAGTTGCTCTATTAAGAATATATACTAATTTGTATTCGTTAGATATTTCTTCATTTAGCATAGCACCGATAAAATTAGTATGCATAACTTCTGGTATGGAAGATGAATCTATAAAGTCTGGTATTTCTTCATCAGTAAGAGATACATCTAGATTACTAAATATTGAATCTAGAGAAACTGCTCCACTATAAATCTCCTTTTCATCAGTAAGTTCATTATTATTAGATACTTCATTCTTACCTCGGTTACTTGAATAAATAGCTAAAGCAATGATTGCTACAAGGGATATAAATATTATAAGTATTGATACTTTATTGTTTTCGATTAATGATTTCATAATTCTTACTCCTATCATAATTTAATTATAACAAAAAATATATGATTAGTGTTATTAATCATATATTTTTTTATTCAAATCTAAACCTTCTAATTGAAGTGAGATTATAATACTTTTTATTTCACTATCAGTAAGACCTTTTTCTTTTAAGTCTTTTCTTTTAAGAATCCAGATATCATTGATAATATTTAAATCTAAAGATTTTAACTTTTTAGTTAAAGATGATGATAAGTTTAAGTTGATTATGTCGTCGTTTACTGAGTACATTATTTCACCTCTTTACTTTCGATATAATTTATAACGTATTTTTGACATTCGTCATATGTCATATTAAGAGATGTTGCTAAATGAGAATATAAATAATATTCAGCTTTTTGAAAATAGTTTTCATCTTTGTCACCAATCTTCTTACCGTTATCTAGTCTTTGTTTATTTCTTAGATAAGTAGTTTTGATAATGCAGATTAAGTCTTTTAGTTCTTCGGTACTTAGAAGTTCTTTGTAGATGTTTTCTAATGATTTATCATTACTATTGATTGGTTCGATACTTGGTATTGATTCTATTATAGCTAGAGCTTCTTCTTTAGTTAAAGGAGATTTAATAGCTGGAGAGTTTGCGGGGATGTTAATAGTTAGTGTTAAATCATTAAGAGGAGATACTTTATAGTAGTCAGTATTATTATATAGTTTTTCTTTTATTTCTTTAATTATACAGACATCTCTTTTATAGATTATTTTATCGTTTATTTTGTACATGCTTATCCCCTCTTACTAAAGAAAAGAGTAGCTCAACTGGACTTACGCCATAAGCTACTCGTTGTATAAATATTATATCATTTTTAAATTTTTGAGGTAAGTTTTTTCTTAATTTTCAGACCATTTTTTTAAAACTTCTTCTGGTATTTTTGAAGCATCAAAACGATAATGACCAGTGATTTCGCTCTTAGTTAAATAGTCTTCTTCACGATTTTTTTGACCACCATTGTGGATGACAAATGTTATACCTTCACTATTACGGCGATCAGAAATGATACCGATATGTTTATCTTCAAAAACGACAATATCTCCAGGTTGCCACTCGGCAATTTCTTTAGGATCTAATGTCAAACTTTGAGAATATTTTGAAAAGAAGATATCAAGATTTACGACACGACGAAAATCGATGTTTATGTCACGATTTTTGATATTAGGATAATCTTCAGGATATAAAGCAATATCATTGTCTACCATGTCTCTTAGAGAATAACCGGCGTTTTTAAAAGCACGCCAGATTGTATCTGTACAAACTCCTTCATTATCAGGAGGATATGAGGTATCATAATATTTGCTTACATACTTAGGATTGTTTTCAGCATCTTTACGAGCTCCTAGAACAAAGTCTGTATAATCATCAATATTATCTTTATCGTAATCTGTTTTACCATATATTGTCTTTATATCAAAGTCAGATGCTTTATAATATTCTTTGGGAACTAATTCGTATTTATTCATTAATGTTAGAACTATTATAGTAAAGATAATTATGAATACTATAAATATAAAAGTTCTTACTAAATTTTTACTTTCACTTTCCACGGCTTCACCTTTTTCAAATGTATTATATCACGTATAATGTAGATAGTAAATTGATGAAGTTGCAAATCATCTTTTT
>CAVAGO010000116.1:0-5508 GCA_963588075.1 bacterium
ATTCATAAGTACAAAGATATGTTAGTAAGTGACCTATTGTTTTAGGAAAGTATGCTTCATTAAAACAACTACTATAAATAGCTGGATATTCAATACTTTCAAAAAAGTCGATTATATCTAGTTTTAAGATTTTATTTTGATTTAGATGAGGAGATGCATTATCTTTTAAACTAATTCCTCTATGATAAGCTTTAGCATACTTAGAGATACTTCGATGGTTAAGAATATTTTTTAAAATGTTTTTTTGAATAATTTTTAACTGATTATTAGGACTGTATATTGTACGATAATTGCCATTATGTTTTTTTATTTTACAAACTTTGTAGTTACGTTCTACTCTGTTACTTATTGAATATAATATTTTTATTTTTTGTTTATCTGATATATCTTTATTAATAAGATTTAGAGATAGTAAAATGTTTTTTAATTCTTCTTTAGTATGGTTGATCATTTTACTACCTCCTATCTTTAGAACAATACTTAAGATATCGTAATATGGAATTCGACGTAAGCCGTAGGCGCTCTACACGAATGTGTAGAATAGTCTTATGGAATATTACTATTATATGTTGATATTATTTATGTTCTTTAGTGACTCACTAAAGTTGTAATTACTCAGACAAAAATAATTACTATCACTATTGCTCTTGCTTGTATTATAGCACTAGTTATAAAAAAATATACAAAAAAGATTATTTAAGTTTTTTAAATAATCTTTTAGTATTCTCGGTAGTTTGTTTATCTATTTCTTCATATGTAGTATTTCTTATTTCTGATATTCTTTCTATTATATATTTTAAATTTGTTGAAGAATTTATATCTCCTCTTAATGGTTCTGGTGAAATATAAGGAGAATCTGTTTCAACTAAGAATAACTCTTGAGGAATAAGACGAGCTATTTCTAATGATTTTTTAGCTGTTTTATAAGTTATTCTTCCAGCGAATGAAATATAATAACCGGCATTAATTAGATATTCCATTGTTTTAATATCAGGTTGGAAACAATGGAAGACACATCCATATAATGGTCTTACTGTTTTATTAAAGATTTCAATTATTTCGTTGTTTGTATTGTTAGCATGAATGATAACAGGTAATCCTAATTCATTAGCTATCATAATTTGTTTTATAAAATATTTTCGTTGTTCTTGATAATTTGGTTTAGTTGAATCTAATCCTATTTCACCGATAGCTACTACTTTAGGAGAAGATGCTAAAGTAAGTAATTCGTCTGGGTTTTGATTTTCTGTATATAAAGGATGAATACCTATGGCAGAATAGAATTTTTCGTATTGTTTAGAAATAGAAATAGTTTCTTTAGAAGTTTTTATATCTAAACCTACGTTGATTATGCTAGATAAAGATGATTCATGATTAATTCTTTCTATTTCTAAATGAGGATTTGTTAATAATAAAGAGTTTATGTGAGTATGAGAATCTATGGACATAGTTATCACCTGTTACTTATTTTAACATAAAAAGAAGAACTGGGTTCTTCTTATATTTTGTGAGCTTTTAAGACTTCTTTTTCAAATTGTTTATCTGCTAAATAATATTTTATATTATGGAAGAATAGTTTTATATACTTTTTGTTATCTTTTAAATAGAAATATTCTTCAACATCTATATTTTGTTTTCTTTCAGCACTATGGAATTTCATCTTCTTAAGCTTGTCAGATAATTTAGATAAGAATTCTAATTCTTGATTACTATAAAATTGCCTTTGGAAAACATGAATTTTAAATTTTGAATTATCCATGAATACCATACTAATTAAATCTTCGAAGTTATGAGCATGAGAATGAGTACGATTGTTAGGATTTTTAGTTCCACCAAATTGATAATATAAATCATTTAAATATACTTCACCTAGAGCTCCAAAAATATCTTCGTATACTCTACCTGCTACTACATAATAATCTTTGTCATATTCATCAGAATGAATTTTTTTAGGCATTTTAACATTTTTATATTTTTCAAATATTTCTTTATAGAAATTGTATGATTTTTTATTTTTAAAATCACTTAGACGATATGGAAATACTTCTTCGACTTTAGTTTCAAGTTTTAGTTTTTTATTAAGTAATTGTTTTTGTAATGTGAAAATGTATTTATATTCATCTTCACTATATTCTTCTTGATACTTTTTAGAAATCTTAAAGTCTTCAGGATTTTTTAATACTGCTTCTACTACTTCAGATAAGTTATGGACTTCTTTTAATTTACCTTTTACTTCAAAATGATATGTTAGATATGAACCTAGGAAGTCAGTAAATAATTTATTTAAATCAGTATATTTTTTGTCATTATAAATATAATAGATGTAATTTTCTGTTTCGTCATTACAAACTCGATATGGAACGGTTATATTTTTATATTTTAATTTCATACTACATCACCTTTTATATAATTATTTTATCATATTTTAATTATTTTTTTAACTATATAAAAAGTTGAGATTAACTCTCAACTTTCGGATTTTCATCTTTATCATTTTTTAAGATTTCTGAAATATAAAGATGTTTATATTCTGGACAGTTTTTTAATAGTTCTTGATGAGTACCAGAAGCAATTACTTTACCATTTTCAATAAAACAGATACGATCACAATTAATAATTGTTGTTAAACGATGAGCTATTATAAGAATTGTATATTCTTTTTTCATGTTATTAATTGCTTGTTGAATTTTTTGTTGTGTTTCATTATCAAGAGCACTAGTTGCTTCATCAAATAGAATTATTTCTGTTTTTTGAACGAAAGCTCGAGCAATAGCAAGACGTTGTCTTTGGCCTCCTGATAAGATTACACCACCCTCACCTACTACTGTGTCATATTTGTCAGGTAGAGATTCAATATAATCATCGATACAAGCTAGATGACAGGCTTCTTTCATTTCTTCATCTGTTAAGTCTTCTTTTACTAAACGTAAGTTATCCTTGATACTTAGATTAAAAATATATGGATTTTGACTTATGATAGTTATATTTCCTCTGATTGAGTCTTCATCTAGTTCTTGGATATCAATACCATCTAAATAGATAGTACCTTTTTGTGGTTCGTACATCTTACATAGTAAATTAAAGATTGTTGTTTTACCGGCACCACTTTTACCAACAAAACCGATGGTTTCATTAGCTTTTACTTTGAAACTCATTTTATTTAAAACTTTTTCTTTATCATAAGCGAATTCAACATTTTTAAACTCGAAGTTTCCTTCTATCTTATCTAAATGTTTTTTACCAAATTTTTCTTTAGCAAATTCTTTATTATCCAATAAAGAGAAAACTCGTTTACTAGAAAGATTGAAGTTCTTTATTTCTTCTAATAGAGAACCAACTTTTTCAATTAAGTTATTAGTTATTTCATGTTTATATGAGTTAAGTACTAAAGCTGTAGCAATATTAATATCATTGATAGATACTAAGTAAATTAAAGACATTATTAAACCTGTTTCAAGGAATGCTTTAATAATCCAAATTAATGAAGTATAGTTTGCATCTGTATTACGCATTTCAAATTGTCTTTTAGCACCATTTGTGATACTCTTTTCAATCTCATTGACAAATGATTCTTTAGCATTAAGCATTTTTATATCGCGGACTCCTCTGACTAATTCAGAAGTTAGACCAACGTTATAATCTTTTTGTTTACGATATATTTCATCTTTCTTATTAACTTTTTTATTTCGTATAATATGAAGAATAGTTAGAATTATGGAAGTCATCAAATAATATAAGAATATGTATTTATTTATTAAGAATATAGCTATAAAAATTCCGATATTAGATACTATACCTGTTAAATGACTACAACCTAAAGTGAAGATATGAGATAGTTGGTTACAGTCGCCATTAATTCGTTCAATAAAAATACCAGATGAATTTGTATCTAAATCTTTTACTTTTATCTTTAATATTTCTTTACTAACAGCTAATTGAAGATTTTTAAAAACGCCCATAAAATATACTTGAGTATTTCTTTTTATTAGAAACATTCTAAGTACACGTAATAGTTCTAAACCAAAGACAATTAAAGTAGCAATTACTAATTGTTTAAACATACCGCCTGATAAGTATGTAATTTGTTTAGCTGTAAATATTGGGTAGATGACATTAACTATTACGAAAGCAAACGAAAGAACAGTAAAGAAAATTAAGTTTTTATTATACTCTTTACCGAATTGATAAACTTTTTTTAGATTTTGTAATGTTTCTTTCATACATGTCACCTCTTTTTTAGATTTGTATTATATTACTATTTTTTATAGTAGTCAAAAGTATCGACTATTATATTCTTTTTTATTATACACGAAAAAACAAATCTTTAAGAGATTTGTTTTATAGAAATTCTTTTAATTTTTCGATGGCTTTTTCTTGCATTTCAACATATTCTTGAATTAATGATTTTACTTCTTTATCAGTATCTTTGTGATTTAATAATTTTCGACCTTCAATGATACCCATATTTGTTCCTCGCATTAACAGTTCAGCTAGTTTAGAAGTAGTATCGTCAGTTAAGGTTCTCATTTCAATTCCATACCAAGTCATTACTTTGTTCATGGTATTAGTTTTATGGGGTTCTGATTCACTATATTCGGGATATAGTTCACAGATTTTTTCATTTATACATTTGTAGTCTTCGTATTGACGTTCAAGTTCTGTTTTTAATTCCTTATCTTTTACTTTTTCTAAAATAAAATGAATAGCATCACGGCCCATGCAAGCACCTTTGTTTAATTCATCTAAAACATTTACTTCAATTGTTTCTTTGCTCATATTATTCCTCCATTAATAGTGTGTGTTTTAGTAAGAATTATATACCTTGAAATAGAAAAAGTCTGATAAAAAATCAGACTAATTTACTAAAAGATTCTTAATCACAAGTTCCATTTTGTGTTATAAAGTAATTTTCTATTTTAGAGACTGTTCCTTCTAAGTCAGAATAATCAATGTATTCATTTTTTAATTCATGTTGTATTTCTGCCGAACAATTAGAGCAATTAAAGTAACCATCACTTCCTATTGTAATAAGATATGCTTGTTCATCTAAGCGACAAGTCATTTCTACTTCAGTTGATTCTAATTCGACAGTACCTTTTTGTCTAAGAGTTGCAACTACTATTATGGAAATAAAATCTATTATAAGCAAGACTAAGAATAATACTCCGATAACTTTTAATATTTTTAAAATTAATCCAGCTAGTTTTTCAGTATTACTTACTCTACTTTCTAAAATACTTTTAATATCGTTGTTGGTTAATTCATCTAAACTAATATTAAATACTTTAGATAAATCTTTTGCTTGATTAATATCAGGACTTGTTTCATTTAATTCCCAATTAGAAATAGTTTGTCTTGTTACACCAAGTTTTTCAGCTAATTGTTCTTGAGATAATTTTGCCTCTTTTCGTAAATTTAAAATCTTTTCACCTAAATTCATATTCTTTCTCCTTTCAATAAACATTTTATATTTTATATTTTTTTATATCTATCAAAATGCTTTTGAAG
>CAVAGO010000117.1:0-5432 GCA_963588075.1 bacterium
CCTCAGATTCTATGTATCCTGCTTTAAAAAGAGGAGATGCTATTATTCTTGAAAAATTAGATAAGAATAATGTTGATACTTTAAAAAAAGGTATGATTGTCGCTTATGAACAAGATGGACAAGTTGTTACTCACCGTATTCTTACTATTGAATTACAAAATGGTGAAGAATATATAATTACAAAAGGTGATAATAATAGTACAAAAGATGTACAAAAAAAGACAAAAGATGATATAATAGGTATAGTAAGATTTAGAATACCGTACATAGGATATCCTTCGGTAGAAATATCTGAAATAAAGAATAAATAAGGAGTATGGAGTATGAATAACAAGAAAACAATAACAATCTGTTCAATTATTGCCCTAATAATCCTTGCAGTAGTAATAATAATAACTATAATGTCAGATTTGGCAGGATTTAGTATTATACTGGGAGCTTTATTTGCAATTTTAATTGTCTGTCTAGGAGTATATTTACGTGAAGAACCAGACGAATATAGTTCATTTATCAAAAATAAAAAAAGAATATTAAGAACATATGATTCAATTATTGTTGAAGTCGAAGATATTCCTAATATAGCTGGTAAAAATATAATAAAAGTAAAATCTATTGAAGACTTAGTAGATGCTCAACTTGAATTAAGAGAACCAATTTATTATAAAAATGATAACGACTCTTGTTTCTTTATGTTATTACATTACAATGAAGCATGTGTTTATATTTTAAAGATGAATGATGGTGTTGTATCACCAACAGAACAATCTATAAGATATATGAAAGAAGATAAAGATAACAAAGATGAATCAGAAAACATCTTAAACAACGTTGAAAATACTATCGTTTATAAATTAGATGAATTAAGAAGTTTTAAAATTTCTCCAATTAGAAATGAAGACAAAATCGAAGTAGTAGATGATACAGCAATTAAAGAAGAAATCGAAGAAGCTAAAGAACAACATATAACAAAAGAAGCTTTAGAAGATGAAATTTCTAAAACAATGTATATCAATGACTTAAAAGAAAAAATTAGACAATTCGAAGCTGAAGAACAAGAAAAAGAAGAGCAAATCTTAAGCTTAGAAGATATCAAAGTAATTGAAGAAAAAATGGTTGAAGAACCAGTTCCAGTTCCAAAAAAGAAAACAACTAAAAAAGCAACTCCTAAGAAAAAAGCTCCTAAGAAAGTAACACATCAAGAAAGAAGAACTGTTAAACATAAAAAAACAACTAAATAGAATGAATCATCATTCTATTTTTTAATAGCTAAAAAAATAATAATATAGTATAATAATATAAGATAAAGGTAGGTTGGGTAGTATGGAATTATCTAAATCAAAAAAAGAAGCAATAAAAAAAATATTTAACGTTTTAAATTTGGGCGAGTTAAATGAAATCACTCCAATCGAAAGTAGTCAAAATATTGTTTATAAAGTAGACACAATTAATAAGTCATACATTTTAAAAGAGTATTCAAAAGATGCTATAAAAAATGAATATGATTTACGTAAGAGAAAAAGACAAATAAGTGTTAGTGAAAAGTTTTCAGAAAATGGTGTTCCAACAATTCTACCATTAAAATTTAATTCTAAATACTTTATTTGCTATAAAAAAACTTATTATCTTGTATATGATTATTGTGATTATGAAATACTAGAACCTAAAAATCTTGATAATAAAAAAATTAAAAAACTAGCTAATACTTTAGCAATAATGCATAAACTAAATATAAAAAGTGAACTACCTTGTCAATATAAACAAATTAAAATAGATTTTAATAAATACTTAAAAAAATATAAAAGAATTGATAACGAATTATATAAAATCCTTTATGATAATTATTTCATTTTAGAAGGATTAACAACTAACTGTAATAATAATATAAGATATATCAAGAATAATATGTGTGTTAGTCACAATGATTACAAACTAAAAAATATCTTATGGCAAAAAGATTTCATGTATTTAATAGATTTTGATGCATGTGCCATGGTAAATCCTAGCGTATCATTAGCCGAATGTGCTTTCTCTTTAGCTCGCAAAAATAATAAAGTAGATAAAGATATGTATAAAGAATTCCTTAAAGTGTATTTAAAAAAATATGGAGCACTACCTAATACATACAAAGATGCTCTTGTCGTTGCAGTAAATGGTAAATTACAATGGTTAGAATACCTAATGAGTAAATGTTCAAAAAACAATTCTAAAGCTATTGAAGATACTATAAATATGATTAAAGAATTAGTTTTATATGCTAATAATATCGATGAATTAAATAGTATTTATTTATCTGTTGTAAAGAATTAAACTAAAAAAGTAAAGTCATCTCTAGATAGATTGATTTTACTTTTTTTTAATTATATACTTAATAAGAAGTAAGGTGATTGTTTTGAAGAAAAAATATCTTATAATTGCAATTATTATCTTAGTTATTGCTCTTATCATAGGAATATCTTTAAAAATAGGTACTGATTTCAGTAAAGAAACTAAGATAAAAAATGAAGTAAAATTAATAGTTGAATATTTAGACAAAGGTTTATATAACGATGAAGAACTTACTAAAGTATTAAATAGAGAAGTAGTTGAATCAGGAGAATATAGTATTGTTGAAAAGAGTATTAAATCTTATTATAAAGATCTTCAAGCTGACTTAAGTAACTTTGACTTCCTTATCTCAGAAGATAACTTTTCAAACTATTTAAGTGGTTCTAATCTAAAAGAAGATCGTCCTAGTTTTATAAAATCAAAAGATAATCTTCATAATACAAAATCTCAAATAACAGAGGTATTTGCTGGTCTAGATAGTCATTTAAATGATAAGAGTTTAAAAATAATATATATAGCTGATAAAGACGTTAAATCATATTATAAAGAATTCTATCTATCATTAATAGATGAATATCTTGATGAAGATTTCTATAGTAATATAAAAACATCTAAAGAAAATACTTTAAGTAAGATAGATACATACAACGAAGCTTTAGATTTCCTAATCGCCAACAAAGGGCACTGGGACATCGACAAAGAAGTAATTATCTTCGATGATAACATTTATTATGAAGAATATCTAAGTATTACAAATAAATTAACAGAAGTTAGTTACAACTAACTTCTTTTAAATTTTACAACCCTAACTATCAGTGCTATAATATGGCAACAAAAGGGGAAAAATAATATGAAAGTAGAATACATAGTAATGGAAAATACCTATGATAATGCTTTATTCGTTGAAAGAATGCGCTACAAATCATACGGAGTAAAACAAAATATTGATCCATCAGAAACAGATTATGTAGAAGATATTGAAAATGGTTCAATATTAGTTTTTATGTGTTTATTAGATGATGTCCCTGTTTCTGCTTGCTATATTTCCGACTTTCATAGTAATTTATATGTTGATTATTTGTTTACTTTACCAGATTATCAACGAAAACAATTATATTATGGTAGGAATCTTTTACAATATATCTTAGATCATAAACAAATTGTCGAAGAATATTTCCATCATCAATTTACTAAAAGCGTTTTGTGTCCTGGTTCAAACAAAGTAATAGATTTCTACAAATCTTTAGGATATAAAATAACTAATAAAAATGATATTCAAATGTCTAAAAACATCTAAAACAAAAAGAGCATCAATAATGCTCTTTTAAAATTCTATTTTAACATCGCCAGTTTCAAAACTTAGTGGTTCTAATGATTTATATCCAAAGATACCAGCAAATATATTAGTAGGGAATGTTTGTACTTTTGTATTATATCTAGTAATGTCACTAGAATATATTCTTCTAGATGCTTCAATTTCACTTTCTACTTTAGATAATTCTTTTTGTAGATTTAGGTATCCTTCACTAGCTTTTAATTCTGGATAAGCTTCTATTAAAGCAATACACTTATTATAATAAGCATTTAACTTATTAGCATCATCAACATTTCCATTACTATCATAATTATTTCTTAATTTAGTAACTGTTTCTAAAGTTTCTTTTTCATGTTTACTATAAGCTTTAACAGTTTCAACTAAGTTAGGTATTAAATCAAATCTCTTTTTTAAATAAATATCTACTAATGATTTTGATCTTTCCACCTTTTTATAACTTGAAACTAATGAGTTGTATATTGAAACAATAACTATTAAAACAACAACTCCAACAATTAACAATATTTTTATATTATCCATATATTTTCACTACCTTTCAAATTCATTTAATGTTTTAATTATTTCTTCCATAATATTTTTCATTCCATCTAACATATTGAAATAGAATGCTATATCAGTTGCTTCTTTTTCTATATCATTAGGGCATGGATTAAATAAAGTATCACTATGGAATCTAAAGAACACTAATCCATCAATCAATTTTATTTCAAAGAAGAATCCAAATTTATCATGCATTTCTAAAATCTTAGTTGTAAGAGTAGGAGTAAGTATTCTCATAGCTATTACATCATTATTAGTAAATACATCATATTTATCTTCAAACGCTTGATTATCTAACTCAACATATTCATTTCCTCTAAACAGTTTCAATTGATTATCAGAAACATAAATAACTAAATCTTTTAATTTATTAAGTTCTACAACAGCAACAGGTCCACGGAAGAGTGTTGTATAAGTAGTATTACCATCACTATCAGTACTTTCATCTTCAGTATGAACATCAGCTAACGCAAACTCTAATCCACAAATCTTTCCAACAATTAAATCTTCTGTTGTATATCTATCAAAGTGTTCAAATTTAGCAATTTTATAAATATTTCTTTGAATACCATTTTCTGGCATATAATTTAAATCTTTATCATAATTTTTTAATATAGAAGTTATTACTTGATCCTTATATATTTTTGTATAACCAGCATTAGCAATCGCGAATATAATAACTGATATAACAATAACAAAAAATATTATAATCGGATGAAAGAATTTAAAGAATAAGCATACCCCAACAACAATAGCGATAAATAGTACAACATATAGTTTACTATTTTTATAATTCTTTCTTTTTTCTTCTAGTTCTTTATTATTCGTAAGCATATTTACGTAAGTTTGTATATCTGCTGCTTTTTCTATTTTTACTTTCGAGTAAACTTCATCTCGTTTCTTTTGTCTTTTACTACCTTTTATAGCACTAACAATGATAGCAATAATAACTACTACCCAAATAACTCCAATAAATATTGGAACAATTTCAAACATAATAACACATCCTATTCATTAACATTTTTAATTTCTTCTAATAATAAATTAGAAATTTTATTACAATTATTAATTAAATCCACAAATATCACAAAATTTTCAGCTTCCTGTGATGGAAATAAAAAATTGTGTTGCATTGCAAAGTCAAACTCTAATCTCAAAGCTAAAACTCCTTCTATAAATTTAACTTCTAGATTTAAATTAAATTCATCATGCATTTTCAAAAGTTGGTGAG
>CAVAGO010000118.1:0-2928 GCA_963588075.1 bacterium
CTCTTCTCTTAAGTAATTATATAATTCTAATGGAATTTCTTTATATAGAGCTTTTTCGTATTTATTATATAAAGTTTTTAGAATTCTCTTGCGATTACTTGATATTATTAATGGATAATCGACTTTATTATTATACAATTCTGTTAAGTTATTATTCATTGCTTCAATCAAATAATCGTTATTTTGTAAATATGAAATTGAATCTTTTTTTATTTTAAATATATCTTTGATTATTTTTTCGGCATTATTAGTAAATAAGGCTTTTTGATTATTAAATTCTTTATCTTTATTTTTAGATTCTATTAATGAAACATCAACTATTTTAGTTTTTTCGATATTTTGATTTAACAGAATATGAGGTTTACTATTAAATTCAGAACGACCTATTCTATTTGAAGATACTGCATTATCTATTTCAAATGTTTTTTGTTTCTTTCTTGAATCATTTAATTCTTTATCAACGATACGAGAAACAGCTGATTTTAAAATTGATTCTTCGATAGGTTCCATTAAGTTTTTAGATAATAAATCTGCCATAAAAGCATAATAATCTTCTTTTAATGAATACTTATTTAAATTATTAAAACCAATTAGATTTAAGAAACGAATTGCAAATTCGTAAGTATTTTTTGTTAAGTTATGATTTCTTACTAATGAATTAAAAGATAAATTATTATATTCATTATATGAACTTTCAGATAATACTAAAGATGCTGGGATTGTTATATATTCAGCAAGTTTATTTTTTAAAGTATCTATTGGAGATAAACCAAAGTATGAGAATGAATAAATATTATATTGTTCATATCTATTAGTCTCAATATCACCTGTTATATCTGTTACTAAAATACGTTCTATTTTATATTTTTTATCTTCAATATATGAGATGTTTTTTAATCTAGTGTTTGTTGTATAAACAAAACATGATACGCCAATTTTTCTTAAAAAGATTGAAAATAATTTAGCATAACTAAATTTATTGAAATAAGTTCTTTCTTTATTAATTTCATTTTTCTTTAAGAATAAGCTATTCTTTTCAATATATCTGTAAACATAGATTAATTTTTCTAATGGAGATAAATCTAGAATAGTAGATTTTTTTTGAAGGAAATCTAAACTATATAGAATA
Source organism: bacterium (assembly GCA_963588075.1). GTDB lineage: Bacteria > Bacillota_I > Bacilli_A > RF39 > UBA660 > Coprovivens. The sequence goes on from CAVAGO010000118.1 coordinate 1,130, forward strand.
TTTAAGTAATCTATTAATCCTACTTTACCATTACATTCTAGTTCTTCAATATAATGAGCACAGTCTGAGTATGGTTCTTTAGTTAATTTAATTAAACGTTCTTTATTAGTTGTATAAGTTATTGTTATTTTATGAGGACATCTTTTTAAACATTCAAAATGTTCTGTTTTATCTTCTAATGGATTAGCTAGAAAATTTATTTCAACAGTGTCTTCTAAATGGAAATCAAGAATATTATCAACTATAAAGCTATATTTTTCAGGATCATAAATTCTAATGAATAACTTCTTAGTACTACTAATAGTATTATTTATTTTATCAATTACTAAAGAATATTCTTCTCTTGATAAGTCCTTAGCAATATAAAATTCATTAATTGGATCATAACCTTTATTAGGAATTATATTATCTATTACTAAGTAATTGTTAGTTATTAAATCACTACCAGTTAATTCAACAATATTTTCACTGATATCATTAACAATTATTTCATCAATAAAAGAAAGTTTTTCATATACTTCTGGAGAAATAACATAATTTTCACCAATAATTCTTAAAGTAAATCTAGATTCGTTATATTTCTTTTTTAAACTTTTTAATATATCATCATTTATTAAACGATAATCTAAAGATAAAGAATAAAATACACTACTACTTTCAATAAGTTTTGCTATTATAAGTTTTACTTCTTTTAAATAATCTTCTTTTAGTGCTTCATATTCAGTACATACTGTGTTTTCATCAAGGCAATTAATAGAAATGACAGGCATTGATGTGATATTTCTTCGCTTTACTTCTGGATTAAAAGTACCTATTAAATTGACAATGTCACAGGTTGGTTCATCAGGAATAGTTATAGATGTTAAAATGCAGGGATTATCCAATAAATCTTTGTATATATCATTAAAATAATCTCTAATAATTTGTTGGTTACGGCTTAGCATTATAGTCACATCCTATCATATATATTTTATGATAAAAGTCATTTCATATCAAGGTCTATTTCTGTTATAACTTCTATTCCATTTTCTTTAAATAATCTTGTGGTGATTCCATCACCATCGATTAGAGTACTACTAAAAGTGCCATCATAAATTTTGCCACAACCACATGATGGACTCTTAGCTTTTAGTAAAGCTTTTTTGACATTAAATAACTTAGCTAGTTTTAGTGCTTCTTCAGCACCTTTTCGATATTCTCTAGTTACGTCTTTATTCTCATTGTTCATTACTTTTTCCCCTATTATTTCTGATGGTGGCCTTGGGGTACTTAAACCTCCTAATATTTCAGGACATATTGGAATAACTTCTTTGTCTGCAATATACGATAATACTTTTTCATTTAAGTTATTACCACCACTATATTTACAATCAATTCCTAGTAAACATGCACTTACTAATATTTTTTCTTTCATTACTATCACCTATTATAATTTTATCATAAAAAAATGATTAATTTGAGATTAATCATTTTCATTGTAATTCCATAGTCCAAGACTTCCTTTTACTTTTATAGGGACTTGTAATGGTTTTATATCTTCTAATATCCAAGCATATCTACCTACTTTGTATTCACCACATAGGTATTCAATTTTATTTTCTTTGATTCTTTCTAAAAATTCTTCATCCATATATTGACAATCGACAATAGTAGCTTCAGCAATAATGTGGCCATATTTGAAATCTTGGCTTTTTAATAAAGATATTAGTTCATTAATTCTTTCATCTTTTTTAGGAACCTTTTTTAAACTAGCATGAATATATATTTTTCCACGATAATTAGTTTTCCAACTGCGTGTT
>CAVAGO010000118.1:2955-5409 GCA_963588075.1 bacterium
ATATATTTTACTTGTTCTTTTATTAAAGATGCCCATGGTTCGATAATACTAAGAACTTTCATTTGGAGAAACAACCTTTCCGATAAGAATTATTTCATTATTTTCGTTATTTCTAATTAGAAATGCAAATGGACGATTAAGAATTATGGACTGAGTATAATCTTCTTCGCTATAACTTTCTAAATTACTTTGAGACATAGAACTATTGACAGTACCTTTTTCTCCAATACTTATTTTAATCTTTTGAGTCATTTTAGTTATTTGAGTTTTATCATCAGTTAACTTTGTTAGATTGGCTTTCTCGGTGAATACTTCATTTATTTTATAGTTTGATGCTAAGTCTTTTATATTTATTTCACTTTGATAACTAAATTTAGGAATACCAATTAAAGTTTTACCTTTTTTTTCTGATACTAAAAGATTATCAATATCTAATGAACTTAAAGAAAAATCTTCAGTACTATTTGGCAATATGGCAATGAAGCTATACTTGTCATTTTCAAAATTCTTTGAGAATGCTTTAGCATATGAATTTTCATAATATGATGTTTCAATATCATACATCATTTCAACTACTTCTATTTCATTATTAAATTTATAGAAATCTGTATCAGAAACCTTATCACTTTTGAATTCTTCAGACCATTTATAATTAAAATACAAAGAATTAATAATAATTATTTCATTTTCGTTTATATCTTCTTCACTAACAACTCTAGAAACGTTGTCATGAGTAATAGTCTTAATATTATCATTAATCTTTTTAGCTGATTCTAAAGAGTCGTTTTCGAGTTTTGTAAATGTTATATGTTCTAAATTTTGATTTTCTTTAAATTCTTGATTAATTTCAATATTATTAGTGTATATTTCTGTATAATTTGTTACTTTGTTTTGAATTGAATATGATTCATATTGAGTAAAGATCTTATCTAATTCTTGTTTTAGATAATAATCATTATAAGATATTTCTTTTGAAGTTAGTTTGTAATTTTTGATATTCTTTTCAGTTAAATTATTTAAATCTTTACTTCTTTCTAAAGCTAAGGTAGCTTTTTTAATTAAAAGTAATATTTCTTCTTTGTCTTTGTTACTAAGAAGTTTTATTGTATCAATAGTAAGATTATCATATGAATTATCACTCAATTCATTCATATAAGTTTCATATAAGTTAGAATATTTATTATTTGTTTCTTCATCTAAATAAATAGATGTACTTTTCTCTTTTATTTCTTCATTAACATTATTTAAATCTTTCTTAAAATAAGTTTTTATTTCTTTTTTACTATTGTTGTCTGTTGCATTATAAAGAAATGCTAAAGAAGTATTAACATTATAAGGAGACATAACAATATTTTGTTGATTATAAGTGTAATCTACCATATTAGCGGCATGATTAGCAGTATAAAGATTACCAGTAAAATATCTGGTATTTTCTAAACTAATTAAATTATCTCTTTTAGAAAGACTTAGCCCTATTATTCCAAGAGATATAAAAAACAATAGAACTATTAATAATACCCTTTTATTCTTTGCTATCCCCTCTTTTGGGGAGAGATTATCTTTTTTATTTTTTTTCATAAAAATCTACTTTCTTATATAGCAATTTTCCTAACATATATTATGTGTATAGATATTATAACATACTTTTTTCTATTACAATCTTATTTCTTTTCTAATCATTTTTACAATTACTCTAAATAAAATATAATATAGCAATATCCAAATAACGATTGATAAAGCAACTAAGACATATTTTTCATAGAATACACATAAAGTAATATCTAGAACCATTATGGAGAATAGTAAAGCAGCGAAAATACCAATTAAAACATATTTTGTAAGATTACTTACTTTTTTAATAGAATTTTCAATAAATTCATTTACTTCATCGTTATCATTACGACCAAAGATAAGTGAGACAATTATTAATAATAATCTTATTATGCATTCGACAATGACAGTTAAAGATAAAAATAACATTGGAATAGTTATGAAAAGATAATAATAGTGTAATTGAATTAACAATTTGTAGAAAACTAAAGATAATAGTAAAAATAATGTTATTCCAACTATATTTAAAGTTATTCTCAACAATTTATTTCTTTTAAAATCCATGTTATCACCCATTTATTCTTCATATGTCTAATGCATACTTTCTGTTCTAAATATATTATAGCATATTTTTTTATAAATGTTTGATTAATGATTCATACAAAAGATCAACAATGTAATTTGATGGTTCTAAATTATATTTTTTAATTAATTCGTCAATAATATTATCGTTGTATTCAGTATCTAAATATTTAAAAATTGATTCTTTTTTATTAGAAATTGTTTCTAAAAAGTTTTCTGTATACATATTATCAATTATAAGTAAAGGTAAATCCCCTATCCATTTTTGAAATGCTTCTAATATTTCTTTAGTGCTTTCTTTATAAGTAAAAGATTCTTTAT
>CAVAGO010000119.1:0-5395 GCA_963588075.1 bacterium
AGTTAATATCTTTTTAGTAATATATGGTTTTATAGTAGGATTTCCTTCATCGATTAAGAGATGCATTTTATTTTTTATTATAAACTCAGTAAATAAGTATTTTAAATTGGAAGTAAGTTCTTTTAAAGTGTTGCTATTAGTGATTGGAATTCTTGTCTTGTATGATTATAAGATTATTTATGATGTTGGATTTATATATTCAGTTTGTACTGTTGGTGGGATTATCCTTTGTAATGAGTTTATTAATCATGAGAAGAAGTTAGTTAGTAGCTTTAGATTGAGTTTAGTAGCTTTTTTATTTAGTTTACCTATATCGTTAGTTAATTTTTATGAAATAAATTTGCTTAGTATTTTGTATAACATGATCTATGTACCTTTGGTAAGTGTGGTTGTTTATCCGCTCAGTTTGTTGAGTTTTATTGTACCGGGGATTTATTTTGTGTTTAGTTTAGGAATTGAGATTCTTGAGGTAAGTAGTAGTTTTTTTAGTAAGATAGATATTTTTAGTTTGTATTTGAATTTTAATGTTGTTCAAGTATTAAGTTTTTATGTGATTACATTGATGGTCTTTTGTAAAAGGACGTATGGAATGAGTATTTTACTTATTATAATTGTTGCTTTAGATATAGTAAGTCCTTATTTTGATAGGAATGGTTATGTATATTTTTTTGATGTAGGTCAGGGAGATAGTAGTTTAATAATAAGTCCTTATAGAAAAGATATAGTTATGATTGATACTGGAGGAGTTACTAGTTATGTTAGTGAAGAATGGATGAGTAGAAGTGAATACTATGTATCTGATAATGTAATTAGTTTTATGAAAAGTATCGGTATTAAGAAGCTTGATTTGTTGATTCTTAGTCATGGAGATAGTGATCATGCTAAGGAAGCAGATAATATTTTAAATGATATTGATATTGAGTGTTTAAACGTTAATCAAGGGGATTTAACTACTTTAGAGGAAAATGCTGTTAAAAGAATTGGTTTGTGTCAGTATACGCCTAGAAATATGGAATTAATGTATTTGGATAGTATTGATTATGATGATGAGAATGATAATAGTTTACTTACTATTATGAAGATTTATAATACGAGTATTTTATCTTTTGGAGATGCTTCAAGTAAGGTAGAGAAAGATATTATAGATAGGTATAGTTTGAATAATGTTGATATTTATAAAGTAGGTCATCATGGTAGTAAGACGAGTAGTAGTAAAGAGTTTATTGATGTTATTGAGCCTTTGTATTCTGTTATCTCGGTAGGTAGGAATAATAAGTTTGGTCATCCGAATAGTGAAGTATTGGAGAATCTAAGTGGATCAAAAGTATATAGAACTGATGAGGATGGTAGTGTTGTGTTTACTATTGGAAAAGATAAATTGAGTGTAGAAGTATTTGCTCCATAGGGAGGAGATTAGAATGTATGAAATAAAAGAATATACTGAAAAGTTATTTGAAGATATAAAGCATGTTGATGAGAATGGTAATGAGTATTGGTTGGCGAGGGAGTTACAATTAGTATTAGAATATACACAATGGAGAAGATTTGAAAATGCAATTATCAAGGCAAAAGTGACATGTGAAAATTCGAATATAAATATTGATAATCATTTTGCCGATGTTGGCAAAATGATAAAAATAGCTAAAGGAGCACAAAGAAAAATATTGGATTATAAGTTGTCTAGATATGCTTGTTATCTTATAGTACAAAATTGTGATTCAAGAAAGAAAGTAATTGCGTTAGGTCAAACTTACTTTGCTATTCAAACAAGACGTCAGGAATTGTATGAAAAAGAGTATAGTGAACTTACAGAGGATGAAAAAAGATTTTACCAGAGAAACTTAACTAGAAAAGGAAACTATTCTTTAAATATTGCTGCGAGGAATGCAGGTGTTAAAAATTTTGATAGATTTCATAATTCTGGATATAAAGGTTTATATAACGGAGAAACTGCCAATGATATTGCTAAAAGAAAAAATCTTAGATATAGAGAAGATATTTTAGATAATATGGGTAGTGATGAACTTATCGTTAACTTATTTAGAATTTCTCAAACAGAACAAAAATTAAAGAATGAGAATGTTAAATTAGAAAAAGAAGCGAATGCTACACATTATGAAGTTGGAAAAGAAATTAGAAATACTATTGAGAAACTCGGAGGAACAATGCCTGAAAATTTTCCGACACCTGAAAAGAGTTTGAAAGAATTAGAAAAAGAAAATAAGAAATTTATTGATTAAATGTTTTTTAGTAAATGTTTATACTGTCAGAAAAAGATTTAAAAAAAGTGTCCACATTGTGGACACAATTAATATAGAATCTCAATTAAGATTTGCTTTTATTCGAATTATAGAATGAATAAGATATTTTGTGGAAATTCGAAAAAGTGCCACAGTGTGGCACCAATTGTTTTATGTCTTTATGTATTATTTATAAGTATTAGGAATAGTGAAAAAATTAAGCATCGTATTAGATTAGCTTTAGAAAATAGAAAATTAATCAATATGATGAGAGAATTATAGCTAGAGAATATAGTGTGATATAATAAACTTGGTGATATTATGAGTTTTATTAAAACTATATTAGGTATATTTCAAAGAAAAGATAATTATGATATAGATTGTATTGAAAATAATTATTTAACTATTGTTGATAGAAGTAAGGTTTTTGGTTTTCAAGAAAAGTTTAAAAATCAATATAATTTTTTGCTTAATGTATTTTGTTCTGCTGATTTAGCTACTTTTAGTAAGATTAAATTAATAGTAATTACTGATACTCATAATTCTTTAGATGAAAATGAACTTATTAAAGTGTTGAAAGAACATTCTGAGTATGATTTGTGTTTATTGTTAGGAGATCATAGTAATGGTGATATAGAGAAAGTTTTAAATCATATAGATAAAGATAAAATATATGCATTATTGGGTAACCATGACAATGATTATATTAAGAATTATAATTTGAATAATTTAAATGGTAATGTTATTGAACTTAAGGGAGTTAAATTATTAGGTATACAAGGTAGTTTTAAATATAAACCAGTTGATTTTCCTTCTTTTACACAAGAAGATAGTATAGCTTTTTTGAAAGATAGAGAAAAAGTTGATATCTTAGTTAGTCATGATTCGCCTTTTGATGATGATAAGATAAATAATCCGGCTCATCAAGGACTGTTTGGCATTACTTATTATTTGTTTAAGAATAAAGTAAAATACAATATACATGGTCATTTACATGAACCTTATAGAAAACAATTAGTAAATGGGACTACTGAGATCAGTTTATATGGTATTAACTATATTGAGTTAGATTAGACTTTTATATTAGGGAGTTTTTATGGAAATAGATTTTGAAAAATATGGAAGAATAGTTTGTGCAGCATTGTTAAAAGACAATTCTATTTATATGGGAAGAGAAGGTCATCATGTTATTTTTCCTATGGAACCAATTGGGGTATTAAGATGTGCAGAACAAGGATTTGTTACAGAAAATGGATATTTTGTAGATCGTATAACTGCTCTTGGTATTGCTGAATATTATGGTCAGATTGAATATAAATATAATCCGCAGGATAGATTAGTTAGTGAAGACTTAAAGAAAGATGATATAAAAGTACTGAAAAGAGTTCCAGGATTTTCTTATAAAGAAAGAACTAAGAATGAATAATATTCTTTGTTTCACATATATTTAAAAGAAGTCATAAAATATAGTAGTTCCATCATATGGTGTTTAAATAAATTGAAAGAAGAAGAGTCTTCTTTCTTTTTTTGATGATAGATTTCTGTTATAATATTGGTCAAGGTGGTTTTTATGGATAATGTATATCTTATAAGTAGTAATAGTTTTCATTTAATGGAAGATGAACTTAAGAAAATATTAAAAGATAATCCTTATACTAGTTTTGATTTAAATGCAGTTGAATTAGATGAAGTATTAGAGGAAGCTGCTTATTTTTCTTTATTTGATGATAAAAAATATATGGTAGTTAAAAATGCTGATATATTTGGAGCTTCTAAGAGAAAGAGCAAAGATGAAACTAGTGAAGAAGAAACTGTTTCTAAGAAAGATGAGAAGTTACTAAAATATTTAGAAGCACCTAATAGTAATACTGTTTTGATATTTACGATAAATGGTAAAGCTGATAGTAAGAAGAAAATATGTAAGATAATTAAAGATAGATATAAATTTATTCAAATAGATGATTTAAAACCAAAAGAAATATATTCTAAGATAGAGAAATCTTTAAAAGATGATGGTTATAAAATAGATAGTAATACCGGTTATTATATAGTTAATAATGCATTAAATAATTATGATTTAGCTATAAATGAAGTAGAGAAGATTAAGTTATATTATGGTAAAGGTTGTACTGTTAAGTATGATGATGTAGTTAATATAGTTAGTAAGAATATTGAAGATAATAATTTTAAATTTATTGATACTGTAATAAGTAGAGATATTAAAGAAAGTTTTAAGATATATGATGATTTAATGATACAAAAGACTGAACCTATTATGTTAATGAGTATGCTAGCTAAAGAAATTAGAAATATGCTATTAGTTAAGAAAATGATGAATACTAAGAATAAAAAAGATATGATGAATACTTTAGGTTTGAAGTTTGATTTTCAGATAGATAAATTAATTAATAATAGTTATTCTTTTAAAGAGAAACAACTTGAAGAATATTTAGTGTTGTTATGTGATTTAGATTATAAAATTAAAAGAGGTAAGATTAGTAATAAGTTAGCGTTAGAAATGTTTATTATGAGAATTTGTATGTAGGAGTATTTATATGAAAGAAATTTTTGATTTTTATTCTGAGACATATAAAGTAGAGTGGGGTTCTTTAGAAGAGGAAGTATTTTTATTGTATTTTAATGATAATAAATATAGGTTGTCTGTTGATGAAGATGTTATTTATTTAGAAAAATATAGCAAATTATTTAGATATTGGTTGCCAGTAACACATACACATCCTAAAACTTTAGAAAACGTATATGAGTTAATAGATTATTTTATAAATAAAAAAACGAGAAAAAAATAATTCCTCGTTTTTGAGTGGTATAATTTTTGTAGGTGATTATATGGTTGATATTAGTGATACTGTTAATGAACTTTATACTTTAATTCATAATTTGAAAATCTTGAATTTAGATGATATATCGAAGAAAAATGTGTCTCATGATAATAAAATAATTGATGAGCTTTATGATGTTTATCAAAGAATCTCTGTTGATGTTGCTTTTAGTGAAAAAGTTTATTTAAAATTAATCAGAGATTCTGATGAAACTATAAAATTATTTGGTGCTATTTTTTTACTGATGTTGAAGAAATGTTGTTTTAGAGCTTATTTAGTACTTTGTAAAATTAAATTTTTTGGTAAATATTCTAA
>CAVAGO010000120.1:0-5049 GCA_963588075.1 bacterium
AAGCTAAGGAATTAGATGAAGAAAGAGAAGCTGGTAAGTTAAGAGGTAAGTTACATGGAGTACCTATTTTAGTTAAGTGTAATATAGACGTTTATGGTATGCCAACAACTGCCGGGACTAAGGCTTTATCTGATAATTATCCGAAAGAGAATGCTTATGTAGTACAGAAGTTGATTGATGAAGGAGCTATTATATTAGGTTCTACTAATATGAGTGAGTTAGCTTTTTCAGCGGCGAATTCATATAGTTCGTATGGTTATGTAAGAAATGTTTTTAATACTGATTATACTCCTTATGGAAGTAGTGGCGGTTCAGCGGTAGCTGTTAGAGCGGCTTTTGCAGCGGCATCTTTGGGAACAGATACTAATTCGTCAGTTAGATTACCGGCTTCAGGTGCTGGTTTAGTTGGTATGAGACCCACTTTAGGATTAGTAAGTAGAACCGGTGTTATTCCTTACGATATAGAAAGAGATACTGTAGGAGTTCTTACAAGAGACGTTTCAGATAATGCTTTATTAATGAGTATTATATCTGGTTATGACGAAGAAGATGAAATAACTAAGGATGCGCAAGTTCCAAGTAGTGATTTAAGTAATACTTCGTTAAAAGGAGTAAATATTGGGGTTGCGATGCAGTATGTAAAAGGTAGTGCAAGTGAGTCTGGGGTTACAGGGCTTACGGATGATGCTATTTATGCTTTGTTAGAGAAGAGTATTAAAGAACTAGAAGAAGCTGGGGCTAATATAATTTATTTGGATAATTTTGTTAAAGATTCTAATATTACGATAGCACGTTCAACATATGCTGGTGGAACAATGTGTGATTATTTTAATCAGTATATATTGGGTACTACTGGAACAATAAGAAGTTTTGAACAGTTAGCTAGTTCATCTGGTCATGTTCAAAACTTATCGGGGTATGCTAATTCTTGTGGTAAATCAATTAATTTGAAGAGTTCAAGAGATTCTAAGAAAGCAGTATATCGCGATTATGTTAGTGATTATTTTGATGAATACGATTTGGATGTAATACTTTATCCGACATTAAAAAATAAGGTTTTTAAGTATAATAAAACGGGTAATATAAGTCCTGGTAGTAGTTTGGGTAGTGTTATAGGATATCCTTCCATAACTGTACCAATGGGATTTATAGGAGATTTTTCTTATGGTATTGAATTTTTGAGTAGAGCTTATGATGAAGATGTTTTATATAATGTTGCGTTGGAGTATGAAAAAGCTAATGGTAATTTGATTGAAACATCTAGTTTGACACCTTCTTTATATACTGTGCCTAGTAGTGTTGTTAATTTAATGAGTATGTATGAAGAAACGTTAGCTTTGAGTAGTGATGTAGCGTTAATAAATGAATGGTTGAATGATGTAAAAGACTATTTTGAAAATTATAATGAAATTGAAAATGTTGAAGAAAGAGCTAATGAATTGATTGCTAAATATGAGGAATTTAATATAGGTAGAAAGTATTTTGGAGATTTTTTTGCAACGGAGAATTTACTTGAATATTTTGTTATATTGGTAGCTTGTCTAGTAGGAATAATTATAATAAAAGAGTTTTTAAGATGTTTTAAGTAGTGTTATAATGTATTTATAGTAGATAGAGGGTGGTTAAATGGCAAAGAAGAGAAAAAAGAAAAGACTAAAAAAGAAACCGCTTTTAATATTGATGATTTTAGTAATAGGGTGTTTAGGAGTAGTTGCTTTTATTAATAAAGATAAATTAACTGAAACTGTGGACAAAGTAAAGGAGTCTTTACCGGTAGCTAATGTAAAGAAAATTCAAATTGTAGATACAGAATCTAACTCAAGACCAATTGCAGTTATGATAAATAATCATGGTAGTGCAAGACCTTATCATACAGGGTTGCAAGAAGCTTATTTAACTTATGAAATAATTGTTGAAGGTGGATACACAAGATATATGGCTTTATTTAAAGATTCGAATGTTGATAAGATAGGATCTGTTAGAAGCTCAAGACATTATTTTTTAGATTATGCTTTAGAAAATGATGCAATTTATGTTCATTGGGGTTGGAGTCCAGAAGCTGAAAGTGATATTGAAAGTTTAGGTGTGGATAACATTAACGGACTTACACATGAACAATCATATTTTTATCGAGAAAATTTAAGTATTAGTTATGAACATCGTGGTTTTACAACAATGGAAAAGATAGAGAAAGCGATAGATGATTTTGATTATAGGAATACAACTAGCAAAGAGTTGTTACTTGATTACTCTGTTGATGAAGTTGATTTGAGTACAATGGATGGAGCAATAGCTGCTAATGAAGTTGAGATACCATATTCAGGAATTGTGACGACTAGTTATGCTTATGATAGTGATAGTAAAACATACTTAAGATATGTAAATGATGAAAAACATGTGGATTATGCTACAAAAAAGCAATATACTGTTAAAAATATTATCACTTATCAAGTGTCTAATAGTACGTTAACTGGCGATGTAAAGGGCAGACAAGAAATTGACAATATTGGCAGTGGTACAGGGTACTATATTTCTAATGGATATGCTGTACCAATTAAATGGTCAAAGAAATCAAGAACTGCTCAAACTATCTATACTTATATGGATGGGACAGAGATTAAAGTGAATGATGGTAATACTTATATTCAAATTCAACCTAAATCTAAGAAAATTACTATTGAATAAAATGAGAAGAACCTTAAGGTTCTTTTTTTGTTTAGGTTGTTTTTTGTGGTATTTATTTGGTATAATTAGTAGCGTAAAGAGGAGGCAGATAAAATGGTTTTATCTACTATATGGTCCATACTTACAATGTTAATAGATGTTTGTATAGTATGGTGTATGGTTTATTACATCCTTAAAAATGTAAAAAATAACTCTAAGATGATATTGATTGTCAAAGGAGTAATTATAATTTTAATATTCAAATTATTAAGTGATTGGTTAGATTTATATTCAGTAGGAATTTTACTTGAGTATGTATTCGAATGGGGACCTTTAGCTTTAATAGTATTGTTCCAACCTGAACTTAGAAGTTTCTTAGAATCAATAGGAAGAACAAAATTACTTGGTAGACATAAAGTTCTTACTGTTGAAGAAAGAGAAAGAGTAGTTTATGAAATAATGGATGCAGTTGAATATCTTAAGAAAAATAAGATTGGTGCATTAATTGTATTAGAAAGAGATGTTTCTTTACAAGATTATATAACACCAGCTACTAAGGTATATGCTGATTTAACAAGTCCATTACTTGGAACTATTTTCTTCCCAAATAGTCCACTTCATGATGGTGGTGTTATTATTCAAGGAAATAAAATTACTTGTGCGGGAGCTGTATTTAAAACAAGTATGGATCCTAATTTAAATAAGAAATTAGGTACTCGTCATAGAGCTGCTTTAGGTATTGCTGAAGAAAGTGATGCAATTGCATTAATCGTATCAGAAGAAACTGGTAGAATTAGTATAGCTGTTGATCATGAGATTCACTATAATCTTAGCTTAGAAGAATTTAGAATGATGTTAGTTGAAGAATTAAAACCTAAGACTGAGTTATTCTATGATGCAGATGGTTCTGAAAGAGATGGTGATATTGATGAAATCTAATAAAAAGAATAAACCTTTTAAGAAATTATTTAAGAAAATATATAAAATAATAGATGGATTAATTGTCACACCTATAAGTACAATAGTTTATAAAGTACAAAAGAAGATTGGAAATGATAATAAATTAGAAAAGTTATTAAGTAGACCTTATGCTTTACTAATTTTATCTGGTGTTATTGCAGCTACATTTACATTATTGGTTAATATTAAAGCTTCATCATTTGTTAGTAATGATGCAGAATTTTTAACTAATATACCTGTTAAAGTTATTTATAATAGTAGTGCGTATGTTGTTGAAGGGATTCCTCAAACTGTTGATATGACACTAATTGGTAAGAAAAGTGAATTATATTTAGCAAGACAACTAGGTGATAATGAAGTAGTTGTTGATTTAACTGATTATCAAGCAAGTGATAAAGCAGTTAGAGTTAAGTTAACTTATAATAAACCAATAAATAATTTAAGTTATCAAATATCTCCAGATTATGTATCTGTAACAATAAAAGAAAAAGTTAGTGATAATAAAACTATTACATATGATTTATTAAATCAAGATGATTTAGATTCTAAGTTAAGTGTTAAATCTGTTGAGTTATCTAAATCTGAAGTTATTGTTAGAGGTTCACAAGAAACTATTGATTCTATTGCTTCAATTAAAGCTTTAGTTGATTTAGATAATGAAGACTTTACAAAAGCTGGTACTTATACAATTGATAACTTGAAATTAATTGCTTATGGTGATGATGGTAAGATAATTGAAAATGTAGAAATTCCTGCTACTGTAAGTGCAAAAGTAGTATTAGACTCATATTCTAAGAGAGTAGCTGTTAAAGTTGAAACTACTGGTAAACTAGTTAGTGGTAAAGCAATTTCTTCAATTACAATTAATGGTGTAAATGCAAATGATTTTGAAACTACTATATATGGTGATGAAGCAGCGTTAGAAGATATTAGTTACTTAACTATTTCGATAGATGTTGAAGGACAAGGTAATAATGGTTCTAAAACTTCTAAATATGCATTCTCTAAACCTGCTGGAGTTAGAAGTATTAGTGATGAAAGCGTATCTGTTGTATTGAACTTTGGTGAAGCTAAACAAAAAACAATCACAATAAGTGGTGTTAGAACAGCGAATGTTCCTAATGGATTAAATGCAAACTTAGTATCACAAGATGATGCAAAAGTAGAAATTCAAGTAATTGGTGTTGAATCAGTTATTAATGCAATAGATGAAAATGCTACTGGTATTTATGCATATGTTGATTTAGCTGGTTATAGTGCTGGTACTTATCCTGTTGCTGTTAAAGTAGAAGGTGAAGATTCAAGATTACAATATATTGTTACTAAGACGGTTAACGTTGTACTTTCTAAATCTGAATAAAACAAAAATGGGTTCTTTGTCAAATAGTGTTGGTGGACAATAAAATTTGATAAATGAATTGATTA
>CAVAGO010000121.1:0-4903 GCA_963588075.1 bacterium
GAAATGTTAAAAACAGAATCAACAAAAGTATTTGATATTTTAAACAATGAAGCTACAATAGTTGATCATACTGGTGCCCTAACATCAGTAATAAATAATTATAGAATAAAATGGAGTGAATAATATGAATTACAATGAAGCAAAGGAATACTTAAAAAGATATTTAAAAGCTAGAATACCAGTTATTATTATCAATTCAGTTGAAAAGAATCGTTCAATAAGATTAATTAAAGAAACAGCTAATGAAATCAATATGAATTTCAGTTTATATCAAATGTCTCAAGGAATAACAGATTTAAAAACTAATTCAATCAAAAGCGACGACAAAACAATAATGAGTGCCCTAGATTATATTTCAAACGAAATCAAACACCAAGAAAATAGCAATTTCATCTTAAGCGATGTTTCTGATATCAATGAATCTACAATGGTTTCTCGTTACTTAGTAGATGTAATCGAAAAAGCCGAAACAATGTCAGGTGTAATAATAATCATAACTAACGAACCAATCTGGTCTAATATCCAACGTTTAGGTATTAATATAAACTTAAATTATCCAACAGAAAGTGAACTAAAAGAAACAATAATTAATACAATTTCTCCATATAAAAATCAAATAGAAATTGAATGGGATGACCTAGACTACACAAATGCTGCTACATACTTACAAGGTCTAAGTGAAATGGAAGCTAAAAACATTGTCTCTTCTTTAATAGTTAAAGGTAATATTAAAAAAGAAGATTTAAAAGAATTGAAATTTGCAAAACAAACATTATTTAATGAAATCGCTGGCCTAGAAGCAATCGAAGTAGCAGATGACTTCCAAATAGCTGGTCTAGATAACTTAAAAGAATGGTTATACGAAAAGAAAACTTTAATGGATCCAACTAAAAAAGAAGAACTAGCTAAAAGAGGCATTGCAGCTCCACGTGGAATCCTTCTAACCGGAGTTCCAGGTTGCGGTAAAAGTTTATGTTCAAAAGCAACAGCAAGTATCTTCAATATCCCTCTATACAGACTTGATTTAGCAACAGTTCAAGGTCAATATGTAGGTCAATCAGAAAAGCAATTAAAAGAAGCTCTAGACACAGCTGAATACGTATCACCATGCGTTCTATGGATAGATGAAATTGAAAAAGGTTTAAAAGAATCAAACTCAAGCGTTACAGCTAAAATGATTGGTCAATTCCTATTCTGGTTACAAGAATGTGAAAAACCAGTATTCGTAATCGCATCAGCAAACAGCGTTGAATCACTACCACCAGAACTTATTCGTAAAGGTAGATTCGATGAAATATTCTTTGTTGACTTACCAAATGCAAGCGAAAGAAAACAATTATTAAAACTATACTCAAACAAATACTTAAAAGTCGAAATAAGTGAAGATTTAAAAAACAAACTTGTTTCAATAACAGAAGGATTCGCTAGTGCCGATATCGAAGCTACAATCCGTAACATTGCATACAAACTTATCGCTAACAAAGATATTACTTTATCAGAAGAACTAATCGTTAACGAACTATCAAAAGTAGTTTCATTATCAAAAACAAATCCAGAAAAAATTGATAAAATAAGAAAATGGGGTCAAGAAAGAGCAACAAAAGCATCAAAAGATAACTAGGTGATAACATGAAAGAAAAAAAAGACTTAAAATATCTAATAAAAAGTAATAATTATGTTGGACTTCTATTCTTCGCTCTAGTCTTAGCATCAATTCTTTATATATTAAAACACGAAGATCAAAAATTCCAAGAAATAGAACCAACAACTAAACAAATAATTACAACAGAACAACCAGTAAAAGAAATAACTGAAGAAACAAAAGAAATATCAAATCTTCTAGAATATCTAAGTACTGGGGATATCAATACATTCACTATATACCAAACACACTATGTATATAATGAAAAGATAACACTAGATGACTTAAACGACGAAACACTACTATACATGGCTTATAAGTATATCGAAAAGACAACTGACTTCACCAACTATACAAACTATATAACATGTGATGAAGCAGCTCTTATTAACTTAGATTCTCAAATAACTCAATGCGGTGGTACAAAAGTAAGTTCAACTAATTACACAGTAAATACTTATATAACAAAAGATATTCTTAAAAGAACTATTCAAAAACTATTTAATAAAAACATAACTAACTACACAAACTTCTGTACATCAGAAGACAACTTATGTTATTTTATAAACGATGAATACTTATGTGTATCTCATAAAACAAACTCAGCTACTAGATATGCTGAAAAAGAATTTATCAAAGCATATAAATATAGCGATAAAATAGAAATAATCGAAAAATATCGTTTCGTAGATAACGGCATTTACTATAAAGGTTTTAATAGTACAGAAGTAGGGGAAGGATACTATAAATCAACATTCAACAAAGTAAACGGATCATACTATTGGGAAAGTACTGAATATTTCGAATAAAACTAGTTAAAAATAACTAGTTTTTTCTTGATATTTCCTTGACATATGAAGTGTCTAGCAATATAATTAATATGTAAAATATAAATGAAAGGAATTGGTAAAAATGCGTAAATTAAATGAATTATTTCAAGAATTAGGAATATCTAAAGTAAGATTAGCAAAATATTTAGGAGTTTCAAGACAAATGGTCTATAATTATCTAGAATTAAATGATATCAATAAATGGCCAAAAGAAAAGAAATTACTACTATTTAAATTATTAGATGTTAATGATGGTAGTGCAATAGATGAAATTCAAGTAACAACAGATTACTTAATGAATGTTGAAAGTAGACTTAATCAAGGAGTTAAAAGTACATCAGAAATGGATAGTGGCTTTAACTTTAAAGGATTAAATAAAGAATCACAAGTTTTATTAAGTGATATAACTTACTTATTAAAAGAAAAACTAAGTGATGAAACAAAAGAAGAAAATTACTATGCTATTTTATATCTATATCATCTTTTACAATCTTTAGATAATGTTCCTGAAATTAAATATATATTTGGTTATATGAGTAAAACAACAGGATTTACCAATCCAGAAGAATATAAATTCCAAGAAGATAAGCAATTTATTTTTGAAGGTATCCTATACTCAGCATTAACTTTATACAACAACGGAGGAGCTTCACGTTCTAAATTAGCAGAATCTCATAAACGTTTTGTCCAAGAAATTGAACAAAAAAATGAAGAAAAACTATCACGTACACAACAATTAAATACAATTAAGATTCAAGCTTTAAAAGAACTAGGATTCACTGAAATCAATGAAACAAATGCTGCTGAAGTTTTCGAGAAAATAGCAGAAATACAATCAAGAAAGGTTTAGCAATAAACCTTTTTTAATTTTTATAATAAGGAGTTTATATGAAAAAGAAATCAATATTTTTAATAATAATATTAGTAATGTTAAGTGGTTGTTCAACTAAAAAAGAAGAAACAAAATGCGAAACGAAAAAAGAAATAATAGAAGAATATACTATCGAATCAAATGACAGTGTAATAACATATAATGAAGAATCATTAAGTAGTAATGATCTCATAAAACTATATACAAACAACAACTTCGAATTCTTATTTAACACAATAAAAACATCCCTCCTAGAAGAAGAGATGAAAAACTATACAAAAGAAGCAACTGAATATGCTGAAGAATCAATAGAGCAATTAAAAGCATACTACGGAGACGAACTAGAAGAAGCAATAAGAAGCAACACAACAAATAATAATATCGAAGAATATCAAGAAACAATAAAAACAAGTTATTTAGAAGAAAAATACATAAAAGCTTATATCAAAGAGCAATCAAAGTTAAAAAATATCAAAGATGAAGACTTGGAAGAAAATTATGAAAAATATTATTATAAATATTATGTCAGTGCAATTACCGAATTATTTGATAAATATAATGTCATATTTCAAGACACAGAACTAAATAACCAATACAAAGAATATATAAACGAATTAATAATATACATGAATGAAATGTCTGAAAACAACGAATAAAATATATAACACTGTTTTTATAATAGTGTTTTTTCATATTTTAAACCACCCTAGCAACACATAACGAATAGAGAAGGGGAGTTGGACCATTTTGCAAGAAACATCTTCTAAAGCACCTTAAAATAAGATTTATAAAATAAGATAAAATTTTAAAACAAAAAACAAATTATAATAAATACAATAAATAAAAAAATTACCAAGGTAACATTTGTTCGTATTGTATTTTTTTAATAGAACTCCCCCTATCGAAAATCAAAAAAATTAGTAGGGGACTTCCCCTTTTCAAATTATCAATTTTTTTCAAAAGAATCGAACTTATACATTAATCGTTTATTAAAAAGTCAATTCCAGTTTCTAAAACTTTCCATAAGTTGATAAACATATCACAAAATCAATTCTCAATTCAAAATTCAAATTCCTCGAAAATCCACGACCTGATAACTTGTTCAATATTTAATATGTCGATTCCAATTTCAGAAATCAAATTTAATAAGATCAATTCCATGAGATGATAAATTGTCCATCTTTTAAATTCTCGATGCCGATTTCAAATCGTCCACGAGAAACAAGATGATGAAGTGTTCATCAAATCAAATCTCGATGCCTAATTTTAACACAAAGAATTCCTTGAGGTGAAGAACTAACCATCTAATCAAAAGTCGATTCCAAATATTAATAATAAGAAATGAACTTATGAAGTAATCATCCAAATATAACTCGAATCCAAATATAAAACAAAATACGAACAAATGTATAAAATATAAATAATTAAATAAAAAATAAATTTTAAATTAAATTTAAATTTATAAATCCATAATTAACTATATAAATATATATAATAAGAAATAATTTAAAATAAAAACTAAATAATATAAGAAATCAACCAATAAATTAACTATATATT
>CAVAGO010000122.1:0-4833 GCA_963588075.1 bacterium
CTTTATCTATTGTTTTAGCTTCATTATAACATGGTATTAAAACCGCTATTTTTTTATTTTTCATTATATTTCTCCTTCACTTTCTTGTTTTTTATTGTACTTATATATGCCACTATCATTGGAACTGTATAAATAAGTGGGAATACATATCGTCTGTTATTATTTACTGGAGATACTAATAGAAATAATATCATTACAATTGCTGGTATCAAAGGAATTATTTTTTCTTTGTCCTTTTTTGATATAACATAGAAAACCGAATATATAGGTATCCATATATAAATTGCAAGTACATAGATTAAATTAATTACTGGTACTTTTTGAATTAAATCATAGATTTTGTCTATTGATTTCATTATATCTTTTCGCCATTCTGATTTACTATAAGTTATTTTTGAAGATGTCATTCTGAATTCGTCGGTTGAGTACCCTCCTGGTCCAACAGTTCTCCCTAAGTAAAAATATCCCGAAGTATTATTAAAAAATGCATCAATATAAGTTTTTGGATATTTAAAGAATAATGAAATATAAAGTTTAATAAAATTTGACATTTCATCTTCTGTATAATCTTTTTTAAATAGTTCATTTTTTATTGGATCCGCATTTTTTGCGTTGTATTTTTCTTTTATTTGATCGTATTCTATTATCTCGTTGATTGTTTGCTTATCTGTTTTTGATAATTCATCATCGTGATAAACGACCGTTCTACTTACTTGTTGCAGAGGTATAGATAACATTTCTCTACTACTTCCTGGTGTTATACCAAGACTTGGAAAAATTATGCTGTCTAACAGGAAATATAAAATTATTGGTGTAGTTAAAACTATTTTGTTTAATTTAGATATTTTTTTTAAAAATAGTAAACATATCGATACTAAAATTAAAGCATAAATTCCTTTTTTTGCCATCAAGCTCATTAATAATGCAACTATACTGATTGTTATTATTTCTTTATTTTCAACTTTATCCTTGCATACTATTTTCATCAACATAGTACTATATAAAAGAACTAATAGACTGAATGGAACGTCTTTATATATTGCGGTTGATGGTATTAATATAAAACCTGAGAATCCATAGAATAGCAACACTCCTATTCGCACAGGAATCGGCACTTTTAAGTCTTTCATCGCTTTTATTGAATATGTGAGTACAAATATGGTAAACATTATTTGGGCTAATACGTTTAAAAATAATCCTATATTTGGGGATGCCAATCTATTCCCTATTTCATTTATCACACCTATAATTATTGTGTGAATTACAGAATGATGATTGTTTATGTAGATATTTTCATCTAATAAATTTAAATAACTTACTGACCAAGTGTTTATATGATAGAATTGCTTTAATTCGTCAAATCCATCTGGAGACATATCTCCAGGAAAAGTAATGAAAATTAAAGGGATATACAATATTAATAAAAATATTATTGTACTTTTTATAGGATGTTTTTCGAAAATGTACTCTGTTATTTTGTTTTTATAATCTTTTTTTCTTAATTTAATAAAAAACTGACTGATATATGAAAATATGTAATAAAACATTAGCGATTGCCCTATTATAAAAATTAGCACTTTAAAAATTTGGTATATTGGGTTAAACATCAATTCTAAATTGCCATAGTAATGATAAAAATATGCTATAGAATTTACTACCGCCATTATTAACGCTAAAATCGAATATAATAATTTGTTTTTTTCTTTGCCAAATCTTTTGTAAACAAGTTTATAAATGCAAATAAATGCAAATAATGATAAATATAAATTTATATTGTTTAGGTTTTCAATGTAGGAAGTTGTTGGTTTAGATAAATTAATTATTTGTGATAATGTTATAATTATTGCTGTTATAATACAGATTACTTTTTTTTGATTTTGCATTTACATCTTCCTTTACTTCCACTTTCTTTTGTTATCATAACATAATGTCTACTATATTTCTATTAAATGAAATATTTTTTACAAAATATCTACATAAAAAAAGATGATTTTCATCATCTTTATTTGTTTAATCTTTCTCTTACAAGTTTGCTTACTAATGAACCATCAGCTCCAGCTCCTAAACGAGCAGTTGCTTCTTTCATTACACGACCCATGTCTTTCATACTTTCTGGTTTAAGTTCATCGAAGATAACATCTAATTGTTTGTTGATTTCTTCTTCACTTAATTCAGCTGGTAAATATTTAGATAAACATTCGATCTCTTTTTTAAGATTTTCAACTTCTTCTGTTTTACCGTATTTTTCGTATTCTGACATACTATCTTTTCTTTGTTTAACTTGTCTTTTGATAACTACCATTACTTCTTCATCAGATAAATCATGTTTTAAATTTATTTTTTCTAATTGAAGAGCACTTTTTAACATACGTAGAACTGATAAATTAAATTTATCTTGTTCTTTCATAGCTGTAGTCATATCTTTTAAAATTGTTTCATTTAATGCCATTTTAGATCATCCTATCTGTCGTTTCTTCTACGTTTTCTAGAGTTTCTAATCATTTCTTCTTTAGCTTTACGTCTCTTAACTCCAGGTTTGTCATAGCATTTCTTTTCTTTTAGTTTTGAAGGGACACCGCTTTTAGCAACTTTAACTTTGAATTTCTTTAATGCTGCATCTACGTTACCATTTTGTACCACTACTTTAGTCATTGAATTTCCCTCCCTTCATTAACTATATAAGATTATAACACTACATATTTTTTTTTACAAGGAAAAAACTTGATAAATTCGGTCTTTTTCTGCATTTTTTACTTATTTTTTATTTTATTGTATCAATTTATAAAAAGTGAAGAGATAAACTCTTCACTTTCTAATTGCATCTTTTTCCCTTTATTAACATATTTATCGCTGTACCGAAGGCTTTGCCTAAATTATAGAGTGTTTCTATACCACGAGAAACCGCATTTAACATAGAAGCACTAATTGATGCTCCACCACTAATGTTATACAATTCTTGATCAGTCATGTAATCTCTCCTTTGCTACTTCTCACTTGAACAAGTTAATGGTCTTAAGTAGCCATTGATTGTACCTATAATAAAGGTAGCTATTCCTCCAGCGATAATCCACTTTCCCAAGCCAAGTAGTAAACCTCCACCTTCGATATTAGTTAATTCTTTTTCTGATAGATTCATGTTATTCCTCCCCTGTTATTATGTTTTTTACTTTGGTAATTATTCTTTGTTTGTTATAGAAAATTTTTATTTTTATTATTTTTTCTTTTACTTTAAGATTACTAGTTATTTGGATATCTTGGTAGATAGTATTATTATTTAAATATGGTTCATTATAGATTATATCTTCTATTATATAAGTTTTATTATTATACTTAAAGATACTTGGATTATTTAATTTAATTATATCTTCATATGATAATGAAGTATCTATATAACAGTTTTCTTCACATTTATATATACCTATTATATTTAAAGAATCATATGTTTTATACGAATAAGAAAATATTATAGAAGTTAATGTAATTATTATGATTATTATATGAAATAAATAGTTTTTAGTTGGTTGTTTTGATAATAGAAATGTTTTGTTTATCATTTTATTGTTTCCATTTCTAAAGTATTCTTAAAATATGAGGTATTACTATGTGATATATAAATAATTGTTGTATTTTTAAGATAGATATCTATATTAGAAAGAATTTCTTGTTCAGTAGTTTTATCTACTTCTGATAAAGATTCATCTAATACTAAGATTTGGGGATTATAAAGAATTGATCTTGCTAAGATAATTCGTTGCCTTTCTCCACCACTTAAGTTAGAACCACTATCATAAAGATATGAATTTAATCTTAAAGATTTCTTGTTAATTATTTCATTAACTTTAGTTATTTTTAGAACTTCGTTTAACTTTTTATTAGGAATATACTTTGATAAAGTAATATTATTTAAGATAGTATCATTAAATAATTTTTCTTTTTGAGATACATAGAGAATATTTGTTCTTAATGTATTTAGAGAATAGTCTTTTATATTAGTATCTCCTATATAGATGTTACCTTTATAATCTTTTATATTATGATTTAACATTTTAAATAAAGTACTCTTTCCACTACCTGTTTTGCCTTTAATAGTTATATGAGATTTTTCTTTGATACTTAGAGAAAGATTACTAAATATATTGTTAGTATCATATGAATAAGAGATATTATTAAAGGTAATATCTCCATTATTAAAAGATAGATTTTTACCTAGTTTTTCCTTTTCAATATTTAGAAATTCACTTACTTTTTGAAAAGACAACTTGATATGATAATACTTTGGTAATAGAGATATTACTTCTTTAATTGGTTCGATAAAATAAGAAAGAAGACTATTAAATGTAATTAAAGATAATAATGATAAGTTATTCTTAGTAATTAAGAATATGCCATAAGAAGTTACTATGAATATACCTATATCATATATAGTACTATTAATTACATTTAATACATTAAGAAACTTAGAAAATAGAAATGAATTATATTCATAGTCTGTAAATGAGTTTTCTAATAACTCTTGTTCTCTTTTTATTACATTGAGATTCTTAATAGTTTCTAAAGTATCAATAGATTCTGATACCTTAGAGTTAAACTCTGTTTCTAATTCGATGTTATCATTAATCTTTCTATTTAATATAGGACAACTTATTATACCTATAAATACTAATAATAGAGAGATTATACAAAGAATAAAAAATAATTCTTTACTAATAGTATAGAGAAAGATAGAAGAACTAATGATAAGAAAGATATCTAAAATGATATTAATTAATACTTCACTAAATAAACTTTTTATATTATTTAGATCTTGTACTCTAGTTATTATTTCTCCAGTAG
>CAVAGO010000123.1:0-4785 GCA_963588075.1 bacterium
ACTATAAATATGTCCAAATAAAAAGCAATCTGATTTTGTTAGATTGCGATTTTTCATAAATTCTTTTGGAATCATTATAAAATTTTTCATTTTATTTTCTTCTTTCATCATTATTTCCTTTCTATATTTTACTTAATTTATTGTCTTAGCCAGCCTAGAATTTGTCCTCCCAGAACAAATTCAATATGGGAAAATCCCAATCCCTTTTAAACAAAAAAATAGGAAGTAACATGTACTCCCATAAAAATTTCATTTTACTACATTTTACCACTTGACATGGAATAATCAATAAAATTTTTGTACAAAAGGATATAATTATTAAAAACTTTCGGATATTTTCAATTATTTTTGTTTAAAATCGTCTAAAATGTATTTTTACGTTTTACCACCCCATAATTTTTGTAAATATAATCCCTTTTAAATAAAAAATTAGGGAGGAATATGTACTCCCATAATTAATTCATTTTACTACATTTTACCACTTGACATGGAATAATCAAGTAAATTGATGTTCAAAGTTGTTCTTTTTTGTTCAAAAGTGTCCCAATATTGTCCCAACTAATCAAAATAAGGTTTATCTATTGTTGATGGTATATCTAATGTATTAGTATAATTTTCAAATTTTTCAACTGTATCTGTTTCCATTTTATTAGTAACTCTTACATAAATATTATAAGTAGTTTGGATTGTAGAGTGTCCTAATCTTTTAGATACTGCTTTTATATCAGCACCATTTTCTATTAATCTAGTAGCGTGTGTATCTCTAAAATCGTGAAATCTACATGGTATTCCTAGTTCATAATTAATTACTTTCATAGCATATCTAGGAGATTCTGTTCCTCTATATTCTCCATTTTCTTTGACAAATACAAGTTGTGCTTCTTTTAAATCAATATCTAATTCCGCAGGTGCATCAACTATTTTTATTTCTGGTCGTCCAGTATATTCATTAATTGTTTTCTTTTCATAATGCTTCAAATAAGCATCTCCATAGAATTTTTTATATTGTTCTTGTTCTTTTTTTAATTCTTTTAATGCTTTTACTAAAGTATCTCCAATAGATATTGTTCTATTAGATTGAGGATTTTTACAAGTACCATAAAACCATATTTCTACTGAATGGCCTTTCGATATATTATACTTTTTAGGTTTACCATATTTATTCTTTTTGATGATATTTTTATTAATAGTGATTGTCTTTTTTTCAAAATCTATGCAATCCCATGTTAATCCATAAACTTCTGATATTCTCATTCCAGTATAGTATGCTGTTAAGAAAGCATAATATATTGTATGCATATCTTTAAATCTATCTAGTATCTTCTCTATTTCTTCTTGCGTAAATATATGGGCAGGGTCACCCGTTACTACTTCATATCTTGGAATATGTACTCTTTCTGCTGGATTATCATTAATAAAATTAACTGTATAATAAGCATACTTTAAAGATCCTTTAATTATTTTAAGTATTCCTTTTAAATACCATTTAGATAAGTTTTTTTCTACATATAAATTGTTAATAAATTCTTGTAGCATTTGTGAATCAATTTGTGATAACTTATACATTCCAAGTCTCGGTTTTAAATATAATTTAATAATATTTAGATATGTCACAATAGTTGCGTATTTTAAATTAAAGTTACAATAAGTATCTACCCAATAATCTAGAAAGTCAGAATAAGACATATCTT
Source organism: bacterium (assembly GCA_963588075.1). Taxonomy (GTDB): domain Bacteria; phylum Bacillota_I; class Bacilli_A; order RF39; family UBA660; genus Coprovivens. The sequence goes on from CAVAGO010000123.1 coordinate 1,692, forward strand.
TTTGTTTTTGCTTCTTACCTACATTATAATAATCATTATACGCTAGTGCTCCTTCTTGCAATGCTTCTTGTTTAGTTGTAAATCCTGATTTAGTAATCCACTTTCTTTTACCATCTATAGATGCTATTTCAATTCGGTATTCATATACCTTTCCACGTTTTCTTACGTTTACCATTTTTATACTCTCCTTCTTCAAAATTGGTAAACAAAAATGCCATCTGTATTTGATGACATTTATTTATTTTATCCACAATATTTTACTAAATTTAATACTTTTGTCCACAATTTATGATTTACGTGGACAAAACGTGGACAAATGGGTATTTTTAGAGTTTTTTTACGTGGACAAAAATCTCACAAACCCTTATATTTTCTACTATTTGCCACAACATTGTTTGTATTTTTTCCCACTTCCACATGGACAATCGTCGTTTCTTCCTACTTTTTTACCTTTTTTAACAGGAGTTCCTTTTGTCTTTAAATGTGTATCATGTACTATTTTATTATTTCTTTGGTCTTTTCTTTCAGTATTTTGTCTTACTTCAGCTTTTAATAAGAAGATTGATATTTTAGATTCTATGCTTCCCATTAAAGCATCAAATAAGTCATAACCTTCCATAGTATAAGCTTGTAATGGATTAGTTTGACCATATCCACGAAGTCCAATACCTTCTCTTAAGTGTTCCATAGCTCCGATATGATCTACCCAAGCTTCATCGATAACTTTTAAAGCGATAGCTTTTTCGAATTCTGCAATAACTTCTTTTGGAACATCTTTTGTTTTTTCAACATAATCAGCTTTTACTTTTTCTGTTAAGTAAGCTTTTACTTCTTCTTCAGATTTCATATCTTCAATTTCTGATACTTCTAACTTAGTAGTTTTAATTAAGTTAGTATTTAAGTATTCGATAATTTCTGATTTATCAAAATCTGTTAAGTATCCTTCTGGTTCAATATGACTATCAACTAAGTTAGCTATATTTGAATCGAAAGTAGCTTGTGTTCTTTCAGAAATTGATTCTTGGTCAAGAATTTCGTTTCTTCTTGAATAAATGATTTCTCTTTGTTCGTTCATTACATTATCGTAATCAAGTAATGATTTACGAGTATCGTAGTTGTTTCCTTCTACTTTCTTTTGTGCTGTTTCTATACTCTTAGTGAATGCTTTAGAACGAATTGATTGATCATCAGTGAATCCTGCTGCAATTAACATTTGTTTAATTTTATCTGTACCAAAACGTCTCATTAAATCATCATCAAATGATACGAAGAATTGAGACATACCTGGGTCACCTTGACGTCCTGAACGTCCACGTAATTGGTTATCGATACGACGAGATTCATGTCTTTCAGTACCTAGTACACATAAACCTCCAAGTTCAACTACACCTTCACCAAGTTTAATGTCGGTACCACGACCAGCCATGTTTGTTGCAATAGTGATTGCACCTTTTTCTCCGGCTTTAGCTACTATTTCAGCTTCTCTTTCATGGTTCTTAGCATTTAATACTTCGTGTTTTAATCCTTCTTTTTTAAGAAGTGCACTTAATTTTTCATTGTTTTCTACTGATACAGTACCAACTAGAATTGGTTGTCCTGTTTCATGTATTTCTTTAATTTTATTAACTATAGCTTTTAATTTACCTTTTTCTGTTGCATATACTAAGTCTGGTAAGTCTTCTCTGATAACAGGTTTGTTTGTAGGTATTTGGATAACATACATGTTGTAGATATCTCTAAATTCTTCTTCTTCTGTTTTAGCAGTACCTGTCATACCAGATAGTTTGTTATACATTCTAAATAAATTTTGGAATGTTATTGTAGCCATTGTCTTAGTTTCTTCATTAATTTTTACGCCTTCTTTAGCTTCAATAGCTTGATGTAAGCCATCGCTGAATTGACGACCATGCATTAAACGTCCAGTAAATTGGTCTACTATTACTACTACGCCATCTTCTACTACGTAATCAACGTCGTTTTTGAATCCATAGTTAGCTTTTAATGCTTGATTCAAATGATGTACTAATACTGCATTTTCAATATCATAAAGATTATTTACATGGAATGTTTTTTCTACTTTTTCTACTCCACTTTCAGTTAATGAAACACTCTTTGTTTTTTCATCTACTGTATAATCTTCTTCTACTAATTTTTTTACTGCTCTATCTGCTGAAGTGTATAAGTCTTTTGAATCAAATTTACCACCAGAAATAATTAATGGTGTTCTTGCTTCATCGATTAAAATAGAGTCTACTTCGTCGACAATACAGAAGTTTAATGGTCTTTGAACTCTGTCTTTAGCTCTAACAACCATGTTATCTCTTAAGTAGTCGAAACCAACTTCATTATTTGTTGAGTATAAAACATCACAATTATATGCATCTCTTTTTTGAGCAGGTGACATTTCTCTCATATTAAGACCTACAGTTAAACCTAAGAATCTAAAGATGTTTCCCATCCATTCAGAGTCACGTTTTGCTAAGAATTCGTTTACTGTTATGATATGAACACCTTTACCTGTTAGCGCATTTAAATAAGTAGGCATTGTTTCTGTTAAAGTTTTACCTTCACCAGTTTTCATTTCTGCTATATTACCATAATGAATTGCTAAACCACCTAAAATTTGGACAAAGTATGGTTTTTCACCAATTACACGGTAAGCAGCTTCTCTTACTACAGCGAATGCAGGTACTACAAGATCTTCTAAATCTGCACCATTTTCTAATTGTTCTTTAAACTCTGCTGTTTTTGCTTTTAGCTCTTCATCACTTAGAGCTTCCATTTCTTCACTTAGCGCATCTATTTGATTTGCTATTTTTTCAAACCTTTTTAATTCTTTATATTCTGAGTCGATTAATTTTCTAAAAAATCCCATATCGCATTCCTCCACGTGTTATATTATATCAAAAATATGTCAAGTATAAAACATTTTTCACTTTGATATTTGCGTAATTCCTATTTTAAGTTATTTTATTGGCAAATTCAACCTAAATTAGCACTTCTAAAAGGATTTTTAATAATATTTAATACTTTTTTATTACCAAATAAAAATCCACTAGTTCAACTAGTGGTTTTTAATTAACCCTATAAGGGT
>CAVAGO010000124.1:0-4706 GCA_963588075.1 bacterium
AATTCAAATCTTTCTTCTTCGGTTATCAAACAAGCAGAAACATATTCAGAAAATTCATTTGACAAAATTCGTAGAAACATTCAACTCAAATGTAATTCTAATATGACAGGATTAAATTTAACCAATTCGGATATACAAACTGAACTTAGTACTAATCTTGAATATTCTGGATATCCACCTATAATAATTCACAATCAACTTTATATGTTAAGTAAAGATATTACTAATATTGTTGATATAAATGGTTATTATTATGTATTGAATCCAACTGGAAAAGCTATATTTAAGATTTCTCACGAAAAAGAAATGGTGTCGATGATTGATATTTCATCTCTTAAAAATGTGGATATCATTGGATATAAAGATCAATTATTAATCGTTCAAAACGATTTATCGATTTATACCGATAAAGAAACTGTAAAAATTCATTCCGAATTATATAAAGATTCAAATGGATATTATATAATATCAGATAATAACTAAATAAAAAAAAAGAACTGGGATAATATTATCCCAGTTCTTTATATTGTGGAGTTGTAGGAAAACGTGGTTCTGAATTATCAACTGGACCGCATCTTCATTATTCAATAATATTAGATATGAATACTTTTGTTACTAAGAAATAATTTAAATTAAAAAAAATAAATAAGATTCCTAGGGATCAATTTCCCTAGGAATCTTTATTTTAAAGCAAATCTAATATTGATAGATATGCTTTATTGTCGTTAACTTTTTCATTAGCGACATCAGCAATTATTAATAATATCTTATTTTTAATATTCATAAGATCCATTACAACTTCTTGAGTATCTTCAATACTCAATAAGTTTGTTTTGTTTTTATTGATGCCTTCATCAATTTTTTTATTTAACGAATGAATGACATTGTTTAATTTAGTGTTATTCATAATGAATACCTCATATTGAGATTATAGAGAATATTTAAATATTAATATCTAACAGATAATTATTTAAATTATTCTTTTTCTATTCTCATTATAATAATATATAAAAAAAAATATGTTTTAATACGATTATTTATATTATAGATATAATTAAAAAAAAGGAAAGATTTTAAATCTTTCCTTTTAGTAATTGATTTAATACTATTTAGTTCCAAATAATTCAATGCAAACTATATATTTTGGCGCAATAACTAGATCATCATGACATAAAATATAAGTAACACTGATATTATTGTACACAAAACGACCTGAATCCATATTAATAATTTCTTTAAAATACAATTTGAATTTTTCTTCAAAATCACTAAAATTACCAATACTCATCGAATTTGCGCCCAAATCGTATTCAATCGTTTTGATCAAATTGACGTAATTAAAATCACGTTCGTTAAGCCAGAACGTGTCGACCAACTTTTTGTTTAGATTGTTTGCTAACCTAAAAATCATAATTTTACTCTCCCGTAAATAATATTATTTGAGAATAGTTAAATTATTCTTTTTTTATTCTCATTATAATAATATATAAATATTTTTTTTTGATTTTATACAATATTATATAATTTGTTTAAGTAAAAAGTAGGATTAAAACTATGATTTCATTAGAAAAAATAATTATTGATTCTCAAATTACTAATAAAATTCCTGATATATCTATTAATTCTACAGAAAACTTGAATAATTTTCAAGATTCTATGGAAAAAATAGAACAAAATAGTATAAAATTAGAACAATCTATTGAAGATGATGAAGAATCTGGTGATTTTGAATCATTTGTTTCTGAAACTAATACAGAAAGTTCGGAAACAAATAATAGTTCTGATAATGAAGATACTGATTTTGGTGGTTCTGATGAAATGCCATCATTTGATGATGAATCAGATGATGATTTTGGAGGAGATGACAGTAATGATAATGATGATAGAGCCGCTTCCGATAATGATTCTACTGGTAACAATGAAACTGATTCCAGTATCAATGCTATTGATAAATCTGCAGGTTCTTCATTAAATCCATTTACTCAAGTTAATCAAAAAATGTATCTTATGGATCAAATGAACCTTTTATACTCTTCTATATCCAATGCTATTGAAAAGTATACAATCACTTATTCTGAAACGGTCGAACTTCAGCAATTACGTGAACTTTTAAGTATCGTTGGTGATGAACGTGATAGTTTCATAATGCAAGAAAATCCTGAAAACATCATTAAATATGAATTGTATATGAAACAATACGAAACAATTATTAGGAATTTGACCAATAAAATTAAAGAATATGAATAAGGAGACAGAATATGTCTATAAACGATTCTTTTTCTAGAGAAAATTGTGTACGCGAATACAATGACCATATGAATTCTCATAAACAGGGATATTATGGTAGTCTTGAAGCTTATGCAAGAGCAATTTCTCCTCTTATTAGTGGTAATTCACCTTTCTCTAAAGAAGGTTGGAAAGCTATTGTTGAAAATGATGGTATTTATAAAAAGGCAGCTGATACTGCATCTCGTATGTTCCAGTCGAATGAAACATTACAGAAACGTTTCCGCCGTCTTCTTGATAATTCACGCGATGTAACACTTCGTTCTGATATTGGTGGTTCTGCTGAATCTCTTGAAGGATGGGGTGGTGGAAATGCTGTATACGCTTCGTCACAAGGTGCATTTGCTATTGGTGCTACACCATTCGTAATCGGTGGTTGGCTTGCTACAGCACGTTCACAAGAAATTTATCAGATTATCGATAATAAGAATTCAATGAGACTTGAATTCGAATATAACTTGGATTACCTTCTTGTTGGTGATCAGAAACATTATTTCCCATTTGCTTTCCGTTCTGGTGAAGTAACTGGATTTAATAAACTTCCATCAGTAGACTGGGTAACTCCAAATACAAGTGTATCAGGTACATATACTGCTCCTGAAACTTGGTGTGGTGAAGATATGTATATCCTTACTGGTGTAACAGCTACTAATGCTGCTACAGCCGCTGCTGGTGCTGTTCAGGGTAACTTCCTTACAGTATCTAAGTATAACAAACGTGGATATGGCATCGAACCTAACTGTAAATTTACTTCAGTTAAATATGTTGACAACGGTAAAGAAGTAGTAAAGAGAGTTGCTCTTCACTATGATGTATCTACAGGTCCAACAAATGAACGTATTTTCAAGAGTGTTCTCACACTCAAGAATGTAACTGGTAAAGATCACGATATCAAAGTTGAAATTTATATGAAAGTATCTCTCGATACCGGTGATTTCACAATGATGTGGTCTGCTCCATCTGTAGACGATAATATTATCGTTGGTCTTAAATTCGATGGTAAAGTTTCTAACATTGCTAACGAAATGACAAATATTCCTACATGGGGAACTGAACAGACTCAGTTTATCCGTGAATGTGAATACCGCAATTATGCTAAGGTTTCACTTAATGAATATATGGCTGATAACTTCCGTATCGGTGCTAATAACAACATCTCTTATGCTGCATATGCTACTGATAAGTTGCTCCAGGCTACAATTTTCAATCGTGAACTTGAAGCAGAAGATTTTGCAATTAACAATGTTCTTGATGATGGTGTCGATGTGGATGAATTCCCACTTTCTCAGAAACTCGGTGGATTTATTAACACTAACCTTTCATTTACTGTAGGTCGTATGCTTCCTGGTCTTGGACTTCAGGACTATAAGTTCGGTCTTAAGAACTACCTTACAAAGGTACTTCAGTCAGCTGAAACAGAATTGGCTCTTCCAGATCCAGCTAAACGCGAATGGATTCTTCTTGGATACGATCCAATCGTTGCTGAATTCCCAGAACTTAAATTTGAAAACGCTGTTGTTGACCTTGCATCCGATCCTCAGGGAACAGCTGCTAATGAACGTTATGGATTCGCCCTCGATACACGTTGTGGTTATATCGATAATATGGGACGTACTGTTCGTATTATTGGTAATACTGATTCACGTTGGCGTGATCGCGGCGGAAAAGTATTTGGATTTATGCGTACTTATGATATGGAATATCCATTCTTGGTATACTATCCACATGCTATCCGTATGTTCACAGCTATTGATGCTGATAATGCTAACCGCACAGCTATTTACATTGGTGGTCGTGAATTCCGTGGTGTATTCGCTGCAGGTGCAGTTGCACTCCAGATTAACGGTGTAATCGATGAAGCTGGTGCTCCAGTTAACAACTTCGATTCTCAGATGATCGATGGTCGTGAAGGCTACAAAGTAGAAAACACACCTACTGCTTAATCTAAAGAATAGAATAAGTTAAAAAAAATAATTAAAAAAAAATAATTAAAAAAAATAAATAAGATTCCTAGGGATCAATTTCCCTAGGAATCTTTATTTTAAAGCAAATCTAATATTGATAGATATGCTTTATTGTCGTTAACTTTTTCATTAGCGACATCAGCAATTATTAATAATATCTTATTTTTAATATTCATAAGATCCATTACAACTTCTTGAGTATCTTCAATACTCAATAAGTTTGTTTTGTTTTTATTGATGCCTTCATCAATTTTTTTATTTAACGAATGAATGACATTGTTTAATTTAGTGTTATTCATAATGAATACCTCATATTGAGATTATAGAGAATATTTAAATATTAATATCTAACAGATAATTATTTAAATTATTCTTTTTCTATTCTCATTATAATAATATATAAAAAAAAATATGTTTTAATACGATTATTTATATTATAGATATAATTAAAAAAAA
>CAVAGO010000125.1:0-4525 GCA_963588075.1 bacterium
TATCTTATTTTTTACCTTTAAAGTAACTACTTTTGGACTTGGCATTTCTCTAACACTATTAAGTTTATCTACACAAGTAATAATTAAACCTTCTTTATATTTTGGAGGTATTGGTGTTAGAGGAAACATATGTCTCTTTATAGTATTAAGTATTCTTTCATTAGCTAGTTCTGGAAAATATTTTTTAGTATTCTCTGCTGCATCATTACCATGAACAAATCCATGCATTTTAAATAATGGTTTCTTTATATTAAATTCACTTAAGTACTTTCCATCATCTAATTTAGCTAGTTCATCACTATATAACCATGCTTGAGTGTAAAAATCATGTAATAATCCTGCTATCGCACAAACTCTAGCACTTGCATTAAAATATTTAGCTACTAAAAATGACTTAAAAGAAACTAATATCGAATGATCCCATACTGATAAATTATGATGATGATTAAACAATTTTCTCTTTTGAAATTCATCACTTAATAGTATATCTTCTACATACAATAACCATTCATCAAATAAAGGATTAAGGACAATAGCTGGATCTATATACTTAATTAAATTTTTATCATAATAATTCATTATAATCCCTCCAGATAATCTACTGCATCCTGGAATGTTTCAACAGAAACAACTTCAATATTATACCCCTTTTCCTTTTTTACGTCCAATGCTTCTTCATAATTACCACTAGGTACTAAGAATATATCTGCTCCTTCTTTAACAGCTCCCATTATTTTGTACTTAACACCACCAATTTCACCAACACTACCATCTAAACTAATTGTTCCTGTCCCAACAACTTTCTTTCCATGTGTTAAATCTTGTTTAGTTAAGGCATTATAAACCATTAAAGTCATCATCAATCCTCCGCTTGGACCACTTTCTGATTCTTTAGAAGTAATATTAACCTCTACATCACTTTCGATATCAAATGTTGTTATCGCTGAAATACCTACATAATGTTTATCATCTTCTTCATAAACAATCGCTGTTGCTTTAACTTCCTTATCATCTCTTTCAACAACAAATTCAACCTTTTCACCTACAGCAATATCTTGTATTTTTTTAGACATAACATTTATATCTTGAATATCTTCACCATTAATACTTAAAATATTATCGCCAACTTTTAAAGTTGTCTTTGCTTTAGTATCAATAAAAGCTACATAATTAAATCTATTCGAAGCTTCATATTCTATTCCTGCTGCATCCATTGCTACCGCAGTCGCATAATCTTTACTTTGTTCTAAATAAAGTTTACTTCTCTTATTAGCATCTTCGATAGTTTCATTCTCATATGTTGTATCACTTTCAGGTACAACATCCCAATCCGGCATAATTAAACCTAAAGCTACCCAAGGTAAACTCCCTTGTACTACACTTACATAAGCCATATTAAAACTACCTTCAATCTCAGCTTCTTCACCATTTACAGTAACTCTATTACCTAAATCTATCAAACCACCAGGCATATTAACTTCATATGGAACCTTTATAAAAGTACAAATAATTAATACTAATAAAATACAAAATAACCAATTATCTTTCATAAAATTTTTAATATTTTCATAAATCTTATTAAACATATCATTCACCATAATTATTATATCATTCTAAAGGAAAATATATGAAAAATATCATTAAAGAAGTATTTACATTTACACTAATAACTCTCTATTTCTTTTATATAATTAAATATAATTCTTATATTCAAGAACAAACTATCTATTCAGTAAATATTTGGTTAACTAAGATAATTCCCTCTCTATTCCCTACCTTTATAATAGTAGATTTAATCTATAATAGTAAAATACCTTATCTAATAGAAAAATATTTACATATCAATTTCATCTATATTATTAGTATTATCTCTGGTAGTCCATCTAATGCATATATCTTAAATAAATATAACCAAGATATTACAAAATTATTATCAGTAACCAAATATACATCCCCTATATTTACATACACCTACTTAAAAGACATTTATACCCCTAAAACAGCCTTATTACTAATGGGATTAAACATTTTATCTAACATCATCTTAATAAGCTTAATAAGACCTAAAAACATCAAATACATCCCAAATAAAAAAGAATCTTTACTTAATACAATAATAACCAGTATAAAAAACAATATTAATACTCTCTTAACTATCCTTGGAACAATTATCTTCTTTAATACTCTCCCCCTAACCCTAATAAAAAATACATACCTAAAATCAATATCTCTATCTATCCTAGAAATAACTACCTCCTTAGAAAATCTAAAAAACACAATCCTCCCTCTTAACATAAAAATACTTCTTACAATAATATCTCTATCTACCTGTGGTCTCTGTATTGAAACCCAAATAAAAAGTATCATAAATGATACTTATTTAAACTATCAAGAATACTTACTATATCGTTTATTACACTTAATAATCTATTTATCTCTAACTATAATAGTAATCTTTATTCTCTAACTATTTTATATGTAAATTCTAAATCTTCATCTATAATACTATCACTGGTATCTAACTTATACCAAAACTTAAATAAATGAATCTTCGTATATCCAGCTCCCAAAGTATTAGTACTAATTACATAACCACCATCTAACTTCGGTAAAGAAGTTAAATCTTCTATATAGATATCATCATTACTAACTCTAACTTGTTTTAATACTTCTTCTGAAGTATTACTAGGTATTATAACTACTTTATAAGTAATTTGTTCACTATTATTATTTGTAATAGTATAAGTAGTCCCTTCAGTATCAAGTCCTTCTCCATCAGATGATACTTCTAACTTTTTAACTTTAGTATCATCAAGTACTAAAACCATTCCATCTTGACTACTTATATTATTTTGTCTACTTTTATCAATTGCAAATACTGCATATATAATTACAAATATTAAGAATATTAATGCCAGTATTTCAATAACAATTTGTTTCTTTAATTGATTACTTACTACCATAAGACACCTCATATGGATGATTAATAGAACCATCTCCTGCAACTACTAAAGAATCACTATCTAAATAATAAACATATCTTAAATAGAAATCTACATTCTTATTATAAAGACCTACACCATTAGTTCCACTAGCATAATAAGCTTTATTATCAGCTGTATCTTTTAACCAGAATCCTCTATCATTAATCCAACTCTTATAATCTAAAACATTATTTATATTAACATTACTATTATTATAAGTACCTAAATAATCTTCTAATGTAGCATATTCACCCTTACTAGTATCATAAACTCCTAAAGCATGAATTTCACTTATTATTTTTAACTTACCATCAACTATTCCGATAATTCTATGAACTTCTCCGTTATATAGAATATAGTTGTTTACATCATTTCCATAGTATCTAATATTACCTTTATTATCAGTATAAACACTATTACTATTTTTAATCATATTACTTATAGTATGATCATTTTCCTCTTCAGTACTATTAACCTTTATTAAAAAATTATATTCACTATTATCTTTAGTATAAACTTGTATTTTAAATATCTGATGATCTCCATCTACTCCATAACCATTTAAAGTACCAAGTTTAATAGTTTCTTCTACTAAAACATGTTCAGGTCCATCATCTATCTTATAAAAGACATTCTTGTAAGTATTATTATCTTTCTCTTTTAAAGTAATATAAATATCACTTATTTCATTCTTTCTATTAGTAAGACTTAATTCTGTACTACTATTATTAACAGTATTTAACACATCTCCATTAGAGAACACTACTCTATAATCATTACTCTCTATTTCATTTAAAAATGATAATTCATTACTACCAGATTCTTTAGAAAAAGAAAAACCTAGTAATACAACAGATATACTTAATACACTAAATAATACTACATAAAATCTTTTCATATAATCACCATATCTTTTATACTCTATAAATATATTACCAAATCATCACCAATTAATCAATTAATCTCTTCTTAATTTTTGTAATTAAAAAAAGAAACATTTAAAGTTTCTTTATCATACTTTATAATAGGTGATACTATGCATAGAAACTATAGTTTTATACTTTTACTAACAATAGGTTGTCTTTGTCTTCTCATCACTTATCAATTAGTAATATCTATTTTTTTACCCCTTCGTTTTAATATCATAATCGCTTTAATCGAATGGTTTATTTTATTTTGTCTAATTGGTAAATTACTCTGGCCCTTTTAATTATCTAAAACCATATTAGCAGACTTATCTAAATAACTAATAAGTCTTCTTAAATTACGACACTTTTCGTATTCATTATTCTCAAATTCTACTTTAAAAGGCATACTTATTAAGACATTAAATAATAATGTCTCTTCTTCTAACATGCTATTAACACTATTATAAGCATCTATAACTTCTTTAAAAGATACATTCTCCCATTCATTTCTATATAATCCAAATAAATCTAATACTAAAGTATCATAAGTATAATGATCCCAACTAACTAAATAAGCTTCTTGATTTTTAATAAAATGCTCTAACTTAAGATTATTATGTACTAAACAAACCC
>CAVAGO010000126.1:0-4339 GCA_963588075.1 bacterium
CTTTATCTATTGTTTTAGCTTCATTATAACATGGTATTAAAACCGCTATTTTTTTGTCTTTTTCTTTCATAACTACACCTTCTGTAAGATTAATTATACGATATTTATTTTTTTTAATCAATTTTTTTCTTTTCTAATACAAACGCTATCATAATTGGTAAACCAAATACATAAGGCATTGTATATCTAAAATAAGTATTCACCGGACTAGCAACACATACTAATATAGATATTAAAGCCGGTAAATAGAATACTAACTTTTTATAATCTTTCTTATATATAACATAAGCTACTAATAAGAAGACTATCCAAGTAGCTATTCCTATATTAGATAATAAACCTATAATTGGTATCTCTGGGAATGCCACTGCAAATCCTGCTAAAGCACTTCTAAGTCCTTTTAGTGAATTATAATGGTAATCAAAACCATCCTTTGTAATTCTTGTATCATACTTGTAATAAACATACCAATTAGTCTTCTCTGGATAAAAATATCCATAAACATTTTCAACAGTAGCATCTATATAAGTAACAGGATGTTTTAACAAACCTTTCATCCATACTTGGAAATACTCTTTTAATTCTTCACTAGTAGTATATTTATTATACTTATTCTTAACTGGGTCAGATATCTCTGGATCATATCTTTCAGCTAATGTATCATACACTAACACTGTATCGATAATCTCTATCTCTTCTTCTGTTAAATCTTCACTATGATACTTAACATATCTAGCTGTTTGTTGAAATGGAATAGATAGCATTTCTCTAATACTACCAGAAGTAATTTTAAATGCTGGTAATATTACTTTACTATAACAAGTAGATAAACCCATCGTAATTAAGAATATTAACAAATACTTCTTCCAATGCTTCTTAACTGCTAAGATTAAGAATGGAAAAGATAACGCTATTACATATAAACCATTATTTCTAAATAGAATAACTAATAACATAAGTACAACCATCATAATATAATGCCATACTTTAAATCCTTCACCATTCTTCGTAACAATCTTATGTAACATAATCACATAAAGTATTACAAAAGCACTAAATATAACATCTTTAACTCCACTCATTGCATAAAGTGGAAACATTGGTACTAAAGCATATATTAATAAGAAGATAACTCCTACTTTATTAGATAACTTCATATCTTTAATCATATATTTTATTGTATAAGCCAATGTACAAGATAATATAGCCATCTGAATAATACTATATAAGAATAATCCTAAATTATCATTGCCTATCATTGTTCCTAGTTTCAAACATCCCCCTAGTAATAAAGTATGCATAACAGGATGATGATTAGTTAATACTACATTTTCATCAAGTAATACAGCATAATCTGCATACTTAGTCCTAATTCCAAAGAATTGTTTAATCTGATAACTTGGATCTGGACTTAATATAATTGGATAAAATGCTATTACATAAACTAACCAACAAACTAACATCACAATTAAACTTACTATAAAAGGATGTTTCTTAAAATAATCCATTACTTTATTAGACCAATTACTTATCTTAGCTTTATCTAAATAATCAAATATATACACTATACATAGTTTAAATAAACTATAATAACCAATCGCCATTAGGACAGCTAATATAAATAACCAGATATTTCCAAATACTAAGGAAGAATTTCCATAATGAGCATAACTATTACCAAATATCATAAATATAGTAAATATTACACTCAATACATTGATTACTTTATTACTTTGTTTCTTATATTTCTTATAAAATAAATAAATCATTATTAATAAGATTAAACTTCCATACAAGCCTAATCTTAATGCATCGAGAGATTCAACAGTTATAACAATTCCTGTATCCAGAAGTTCTTTATAAACCGAGACATCAATTCCTAATGCTACAAAAGTACATATACTTTCTAACCAGAGCTTTACTTTCTCCTTCATTTAACCACCTCTATTTATACTTTGTAATTTTTACTGCTTTACCTTTTTCTAGACTTTTAGCAACATCTAAGATTCTTTGATTACTAGATCCTCTAAATTGAACATCAAAGCTCTTTAAATCCATAACGAATTTACCATCTACTAAAACATCTATTTGTTCTAAAGCTTTCCTATAATTATCATTCTTTTCTGCAAGTGTCATTAACTCTTCAAAAGTAAATCCTGTATAACACCATACATTCATTCCTTTACTCTTAACATAAGCAGCTAACTCAGTTAATGCTTCTACTTGCATCATTGGATCTCCTCCTGAGAAAGTAACACCAGCTTGATATTCTAGTTCATCTATTTGTTCTTTCATTTCATCAAGTGATACTAACTCACCAGCATTAAAGTCATGAGTCTCTGGATTATGACAACCTGGACAATTATGAGAACATCCTTGAAACCAAATTACACTTCTAATTCCTTCACCATCTACAATACTATCTGATTGTATATTTCTTGTTGCAAATCTTGCATATCCTTTTTCCATCTCTACCACATACCTCTTCACCCAAAATTATATCACTATTACAGAAAAAAAGGGATTAAATCATCTCCCTTTCCTTATTCAGTATAGCTTGAGTCTATTGAAGTAATTCTACTATTTTCATCATAACTAATTTCATAGCCACAATTTCCAACTACTTCTTCTAACATTTCTTTTTCTTCTTCTATTTCAGCAGTCTCCTCTGCTTCTTCATCTAACTCTTCTTCTAATTCAGCTATTCTTTTTTCATACCAGTTAATTCTTTCATCATAATTCCTAGTATTTTCCTTTAACTTCGCAATATTGGCTTTATTAGCATAAACTATTACTTCTACTTGTTCATCATACTCACCAATTACTTTATGATTCAAATCATCTATAACAGTTCTAATAAACTTCATTAACTTACTTTCATCTGTATAAACATACATCTCAATAACATTGCCATTCTCATAACTTTCAGCTTCATATAAGTCAGAATGCTTAACTACTATTTCAACATTATCAATGTCTTTTTCAACATACTGTGTATTACCTTCTACAAAATACCAACTATTTAATATCAATTTATCATTCATCTCATAAGTAAAAGTTGTTTCTGTAATATCATAAGTTTTCTCTTCTATATCAAACTCTGTAGCTGATACACAAACTACACCAATACCTAAACCTACCATAACTAAAGATACAATCGACATAATAAATATCTTTAACTTATTCCATTTCTTATTAACTATAAAATTATAAAGTAATTCAAGTATTACTATATTTAATACAATAGCTCCTACAATACCTAACATTAAACCTATAAACAATAAACCACTATTAGCTACTAAGAAACATATTGGTAAACAAACTACAAAAGCAATTAATGAACAAGCGAATCCTACTAAAATAAAAGCTACTATTAATTTAACAAACCATAACATAACTTTTCCTAAACCAGTTAAGAACTTATACTCAGAATGCTTAGGATCTCTAATAACTACCTTCTCTTTCTTCTTTTCTAAGATAATCTTTTCTTTCTTAGTATCTTCATCTTCTACCTTTTTAGCTTCTACTTCTGTAACTACTTCCATAGTATCAGTTACTTCACTATCTTCTTTAACTATTTCATAATAATCTAAATATCTTATCTTAAAGATATGTAATAAGACAGCAACACCTACCACTAAAGCTATAACTAAGTATAAAGTCTCAAATAAATGATACAACGGATAATAAAAAGAATCCGGTAATATATTAAGTATAGAATGTAACACTTGCGAACCTATCATTCCTATTACTGCTAAGACAATAAGTAATCCCAGAGCTACACACCCTTGTTCAAATAAACACTTAATTCTTTCTTTCCAACTCATACTACTAAACATATCTACTACTTTAGTAATATATTCAAAGAAACTAGTAACATATTTATTACTTCTACTTTGTGCTTCCTTTACTTCATTAACTTCTTTTATGTCTTCATTAATTAATTCATTAATATTTAAATTAAATAACTGACATATTTGTAATACTTTATCCATCTCTGGATAACTTAATCCAGACTCCCATTTACTAACAGATTGTCTAGATACTCCTAACTTTTCAGCTAACTGTTCTTGAGATAAGTTATTATCTTTTCTTATCTTCTTTAAATTATCAGCTAAATTCATAATATCTCCTCTTTTCATGGCTTCATTATATAAATTCTACCGGTTGCGAACTACCAATTTTAAGTTGATTCTTGTCTATTTTAGGTTGCATTTAACTAAATTTCTCTCTATTTTACTACAAAACAAGAACAAAAGAAATTAATAAACTAATTTCGTCTCGAATTTCACAATTCGAGGTTTCTGCTTCGCTGAAACGTTCGTTTCTCCACAGACCA
>CAVAGO010000127.1:0-4324 GCA_963588075.1 bacterium
TAACAATTCAGCATTCTGTGATTCTAAATTTGATAAAAAAGTTAATTCATTTATATTATCATAATCTCTTATATTAGAATTATTTACCAAAGTAGAATTTAAATATCTTTATTCTTAGACTATTGTATTAAATAAAATAATATTTAAAATATCAGTTTCTTCTGCATATTTTAACCAATCTTCATTTTGATAATTATTGCCTGATATTATCATTTTTCTATTAAATTATTATCATACACATAATTTATTTTGGTTGAAATGCGCTTTAATTCTCTATCTATAGTTGATACACTTACATTCTCTAAATCTGCCATTTTTACTCTTGACTCATTGTTTAATCTGTAATTTATAATTCTTTTTTGCATAGGTGTAAAATGTACTTCTGCTAATATTATTTCTAATTCTTGTTTTGCAAATGGTATCTTTAACATTTTTTCACTCTCCTCAACACATGTATACAATACATTATAAATCAAAATAATATATATAACATATAAACATTACATATTTTTCCGTCTTACACTTTATTTTTCGACTGCACAATAATTTTCTATAAGAATATTATAGTTCACGAGAATGTTCGTTCAGGCACAAAATAAATAAAAAGCAGACTTTTATGTCTACTTTCCAAAAATATTAATAATCAGTTACTACATAATACCAATTATCTTTTAATTTATCCACACTAACTATTGGATGTCCAGCTTCATTATCTCTAATTAGCTTTTCTCCACCAGTAGAATAAATCAACTGAACTAATCCAGACTGCATTCCTCTAAATACCCAAAATGCAATCACTTAATCTATTTTTATTAACTGCACGATGTTTTCGTGCAATTGACTACATTATTTCTAAATTCCATAAAACCAAAAACCATCATACGATAGTGCCACTTCTAGCCATTCAACTAATACCAAATATTCTTTAGGTTGCTTTTGTTTCAATAAATTAATAATCTCAAGTGTTTTTTCTTTTGAATAATAATTTGAACCATAATAATTACATCCAATAAATACTTCATCATATAATTTATGAAATTCATCAATATCATCAACATAAATATATAAAGAATCATTATTCCAAAACAATTTCTTCTTTTTTAAGAATTTATCAAAAATTTTAAATCTATTCTTTCTTTTACAATATGCAAGTTCAATAAAAGCAGTACCACCAAACTTTTTTCTTTCATCTTGATTCTTAAATTTTAGAAACATATTATCACCTCTTCAACAGAATTAAATTTGTGATTACATAATGATTTTTTTAAATCAAAAGTGTTCAAATATGAACACTTTCTATACTTTACTCTTCTTCAAATCCATCACTAACAATATCTGTAATCTCTTTTATTCTTTGATAATTCTCTTCATTTCTCATATTAGCTTTCGCATAATCACATATCTTACCTACATTATCAATTATGTCTCCAACTAACTCTTCCATCCATTTATGTCTTGGCATTATCCATACATGAAGATGTCTATTTTCTTTTTCTTCGAAAATAACATCAAATCTATCACAGACATTATTCTTTCTTAAAATCTTAATTGTCCTATCAACGATATCAAACATCTCAATTTTCTCTTCACCAGATAACTCTTCAAACTTCTCTATACATCTTACTGGTGAAACAATAAAGAATCCTTGAATAGGTAGTTCCCAATCTTGTGATAAAGTAAATCTCTCATTCTCATAAGCCATTCCACAAGGTAAAGAAAATTCATGTCTTGCATAAGCACAACCAGGACAACCATTAAATTCTATCTTTTCATTTGCATAACTTATCATCTTAGTAAATCCTATATCTTATCTCCAGAACCAAATACATCTGTCATTTTATGTTTAACTGTTTCTTTAATTAAATCTCTTGCAGGTGTTAAATACTTTCTTGGATCAAACGCACTAGGATCTTCTACAAATACTTTTCTAATCGCAGCTGTCATAGCAAGTCTTAAATCTGTATCTACATTTATCTTTGATACACCTAATCTACCAGCTTCTAATAATATTTCATCAGGTACTCCTTTAGCTCCAGGAATATTTCCTCCATATGTATTACACATTTCTACTAATTCTGGAATAACTGAAGAAGCTCCATGTAAAACAATTGGTGTATTAGGAATACGTTTTTTTATTTCCTTTAAAATATCAAATCTTAACTTAGCTTCTCCCTTAAACTTATAAGCTCCATGACTAGTTCCTATTGCTATAGCTAAAGAATCACATCCAGTTCTTCTAACAAACTCTTCAGCTTGTTCTGGATCTGTATACATAGCATCTTTACTATCTACATTAACTTCATCTTCAATACCAGCTAACTTACCTAACTCAGCTTCTACTACTACACCTTTTGAATGTGCATAATCAACAACTTCTTTTGTTACTCTAACATTCTCTTCAAAATCATATTTTGAACCATCTATCATTACAGAAGTAAATCCTGCATCAATACACATTTTACAAGTATCAAAATCTGGTCCATGATCTAAATGAATAGCAATTGGTACATTAGGATGAACCTCAGTAGCAGCTTCTACCATTTTCATTAAATAATTAATTCCTGCATACTTAATTGCACTTGCTGAAGCTTGTAATATTACAGGTGAATTAGCTTCACTTGCTGCATCTACTATTGCTTGAATAATTTCCATATTATTAACATTAAAAGCTCCAATAGCAAATCCTTCCTTCATAGATTTTTCAAACATTTCTTTTGTCGTAACTAACGCCATAAATAATCTCCTTTTCTAAATTAATATCATTTTGTTATATATTACTAAATCATTCTATAAATAAAATATCAAATATTTCTAATTACAAATGATGGCTTTCATTTTTACCATATTTTTTATATTCTTCTAAATCTACTGGTAAACCATATTTTATTCTTTCTTCAAATGAAACACCTTCAATTAAAGACAAATATTTTTCTTTATCACAATTTCTTAATTCAACATATTTTTGTGTTGGACTAACAAATACTCCTTTATCTTCTGAAACTAAATAACCATTCTCATCTCTAAAATGATAACCACTCATATATATTTCTTGTAATCTATCATTAAAATAATCATATATTATCTGATTACCAATTCCTAACTCTTTAATAAGTTCTAAAACTTGTTCATATGATTTAATTTCTGCTAAACGCTCTTCTAAACTATATTCATAACTCGTAGTAGTCTCCGGTGCTGAAGAAGAAACTGCTCTTAGCATCTCACTTTCCCAATCATTTCCTTCTAACTTATTTCTCTTTTGATTAGCATGTTCTAACTCATGAAAAATAGTTTGTAAAATCAATAAATTATAGAAAGTTACTCTATCATTTTTAGAAATCTTTAATTCATCAATTATTCTTCCTTTAGAATATTTAATATTAATAGAATAAATTACTAAATTATTTCTTTCTGTATCATAAGCAGCTTGTCCAAACAATCCAGCAAATCCCTCAGTATATACTTTATATTTTTCATCATCCATATTCTTTTCATCAATTATAATCAAATTATTTAAATAATCTTTAAGTTCACCATTCTTAAAAATATAAAACATTCGCACAAAGAATTCATCATCGATTATTCGATTACTTTCGTTATAAGTATATACTAACTCTAATATATTTCTATCCATTTAAACACCATTTCTTACTACCTTATTTAATATTTCCAATTTTATTAAATGGGAACAATACCAAACTAGTAGTTCCTTTTATTTGTTCGGCCTTCATAGGTCCTAACTCTTCACTATCTAAAGAATCTTCTCTATTATCACCTAATACAAAGTATTCATCATCTGCTAAAGTCACCTTACTAAAATCTCCAGTAACTCCTTTACTATAACTTTCTTCTTGCTTCTTTCCATTTACATAAATAATTCCATTTTCACAAGATATAGTCTCTCCAGGTAAAGCAATAACTCTCTTTATAATATCTTCTGTTTTTATATCAACCACTACTATATCAAATCTTTCTACTTTAGATACCTTACTTAGTATCATAATTTCTCCACCCTCTAATGTAGGTTGCATAGAAGGACCACTTACCATAATAGGTGTAAATAAATAAGTTCTAATTAATACTACAACTATTAATATAATTACATAAGGAATTAATTCTTTTATAACTTTTACTACTACACTATCTTTTTTCTTTTCTACTACAATTTCACTTTTTTCTTCTTTATCCATATTTAGTCACCACTATAATTTTAACATTTTTATTAATTCTATTAAAGATAATTTAAATAATTTAACAAGCTGAAAGCTAAAATAAACCATATTCTCCATTCATTTGACATATTATGATATAATTTTTGTAGAGGAGT
>CAVAGO010000128.1:0-4300 GCA_963588075.1 bacterium
ACTAAATACTTACTTCTATCGCTAAACTTCTTAAGTACCTTCAAGATAATCCCGCTAAGTAAAACAACATGCATACCCGATAATGCAAATAAATGCGTAATACCTATCTTTTGATATCTACTATAAGTATCATCATCTATCTCACTCTTATCTCCTAAGATAAAAGCTTTCATATATCCAGTCTCATCTATCTTCTTAATTCGATCATTTATTAAATTCTTCAGTTTATATATAAATCCAATCTCATCATCAAGTATCTCTATCTTACTAATACTTAAACTATAATAAATCCATTTATTCTGTAAATACTTCTTATAATTAAAAGTATTAGGTATTGTATTATTCATTACTTCATTTAAACTTCCATTTATCTTTAAACTAACTCCATATTTAATATTATCTTTTAAATAAAGTAATTCATCATAAGTATCAATATAATAAGTAGCTACTAAGTCTTCATCTCCACTTAAATTCAAAGATAACTTATTACCATCAAAACTAAAAGAACTAACTATCATAGTAAATTCATTATCATTTAAATCAAAAATACTTTCATTCTTCTTAAAATTAACACTAAATAAAACATATAAACTAAGTAATATAAATAATCCAATATAAAAGTAATTACAACGTAATATAGTCTTTAATCTTACTATAAGCAGATTCTCCTATCCCAGATACATTCATAATATCTTCTAAATTAGTAAATCCTCCATTACTAGTTCTATATTCAATAATAGCTAAAGCTTTACTTTCTCCAATACCAGATAAAGTCATTAATTCTTCTTTTGTTCCATTGTTAATTGAAACTTTTCCATTACTAACTTCACTACTAGTACCATCTGATACATTAGAATTAGAATCACTAAGTATAATATTAGCTCCTGCACAACTACTACAATCAATTAAAGAACAACTACATTCTTCTTTAACCGACTCACTTACATTCATATTCTTTATCTGTGTAGTTGTATATACATAAATTACCATTTCATCAGTAACTTTCTTACTTAAGTTAAGATATTTAGTCGAAGCACTACTTTTTAAACCACCCGCTAAATTAATTGCATCTATAACTCTCGCACCACTATCTAATTCATAAACCCCTGTCTTTTTTACCGCTCCTTTAACATCAACTCTCACTTTATTAGTACTTTCATCTTTTGTAGTTATCTCCTCTTCTAAAGATTCATTCTTTTCAACTAATGATATTTCATTCTCCTTACTCTCCTGTTCATCCTTTTTATAACAATCACTACACAATACAACAATTGATATCGTCATAATCTGTAAAGCTATTATAATTCCTAACAATATTTTGTTTAATTTTTCATTATCTATATTTTTCATACATATTCCACCCTTCACCCTATATGTACTAGATAAACAAAAAAAACTCCTTTTAATTTCATAAAAAAAGAAGAAATTTATTCTTCTTCATACTTGTAAACTTCTATTACTTCAATATATCTTTTCATTTCTTTCGTATAATCTTCATCTAAATTACTAACAGCTTTGTCATTTTCTGAATCATATTTAATTCTCGTAAAAACATTTTTACCACTAGCATAACCAGAATACCAAAGTTCAATTATTAAATTAAGATTCTTATACTCAAAAAGTATATTATCTAACGTATGATCATCATAAGTAAGTGAATAACTTAATATTTGATTTATATAATCAATAGCTATTCTTTCATTACCATTTTCTAAAACAGCACATTGTTTAACTCCAGATAATCCCTTACATTTATCACCCGAAACTATCTTAAATCCTTTATCTTCTAAAAATAATCTATAATTAGATACATAAGTATATTCATTTTTATGTAATATTTCTAATTCACTAACTTCATCTACCGGATCTAAACCAATACTATTACGTTTTGGATATACAAACTTCTTATTAGTAACCAATAATTCAACTTCTATTTTTACTTCTTCTAAAAGTATATCTTCATCTTCCAAATAATAAATTAACAAGTACATATTATCAGGCATTAAATCTAAACTAGCTCTTGCAAACATCGATTCAGCAACATATGGTTCAGTAACTACTTCATTTTCATAATAATCAGAAATCTTATAATACGTATCATCAACTTTATTAGCTAAATAAATACTAACTATATCATCTTCATTTATATCATTAAATTCTAAATAACCATAATCTAACATTGTATACTGATTAGATAACACTAAACTAGATCCATTTAAAGTAACTATCTCATTAAGAGTACTTAATTTATAAACATTAATCTTATTATAAGAATTAATAAAATATATACCAAACAAACAACACAATACTACTAAAATACTAATAACTACTACTACAATATTTCTTTTTTTATTTTGTTTTTCTTTAAACTTAACATACTCTGTAAAACTACTTTCATCTTTAATATTTCTTTCTCCATTTAAAAGTTCACTAACTTGTATATCAAATTCTTTACATAAATTATCAAATACTCCATAATCAGGTATTCCATTTCCTGTCTCCCACTTACTAACAGCTTTATTACTAACTCCAATTCTTTTAGCTAACTCCGTTTGTGTTAGCTTTTTTTCTTTTCGCATTTCTGCTATAAATTTACCAATCTTCTCCTGATTCATTTAAATCACTCCTTGTATAATAAAAATATAACACAAGAATTTAATATTACCTGTCTACTTTAAGTAGAAAAAGAAAAAAAGCATCTCTTTTAAAGAGATACTTCTTATAAATTCTCAATTTTCTTTCTTAATTTAGCTTCTTTATTTTCATAATGTATTCTTTGTATCATAAATAACGAAACAATAACACACATATTATAAGACCCACCATAACTTAAGAATGGAAGTGGTACACCGGTTAATGGTATTAAACCTAACACACCCAATAAATTAATTAATATATGTGCAAGTAAATAAGCAAATATACCATAAGCTAAAACACTATTACGTAATGTATCAGTTTCTTTAGCAACATTAAGTATCATAAATAACATTGCAAAATACCCAACTACTACCAATATACCTACTACAAGTCCTAATTCTTCACATATTATAGGAAATATAAAATCTGTATGAGCTTCTGGTAAATATAAATACTTTTGCGTAGATTCTCCTAATCCAACTCCAGTAAGTCCTCCATTATGAATAGCTATATAACCATTACATACTTGATACCCAGTATCATCAGAATATCTTTGACAAGGTTCAGTAAAATTAAGTAATCTACTAACTTGATAAGATTGAAAAATATCTTTACCTAAAAACACTAATGCCAATACTGCAACAACTATTGTTCCTAAGCCAATCTTATAAATAGTTTTTTTCTGATTCTTAGCAATCGGTAAAGAGAAAAATATTAAAGCTGTAATAACTGCTATAATAAAAGCTCCCCCAAAGTCAGGTTGCATTGCAACTAAAATAAATACAGTAACAGCTATTACTAAAGGAAACGCCATCTTCCATAACGAGACATCCTTTTTCGAACCAAATCGATGATAATAAACTGCTAAATAGATAATCAAAATTATTTTTACAAATTCTGTCGGCTGAACATTAATCTCACCTGCATCAAACCAACTTCTAGCACCACCTGCTACTACACCTACTGTAAATAATAAAATCAAAGCACCAACAGCCCCCAACATCACCCATTTACTAAAGTACCTATAATATTTTGTATTTACAAATAAAACAATAAAACCAGGTATTAAAGCTAATGCTATCCATGTTAACTGTCTTAAAAAGAAATAATTACTTGGTACCTTATATCTTAGTACAGCAGCTACACTCGAAGCTGAAAATATCATCAATAAACCAAATATCATATATATAATCATTAATATTAATAAAGGAAAATGCAAATTAGAAAATACTTTTTTTATTTCTAATTTTGCAATTAAGTCTTTAAACTTTTTTCCAATTTTCTTAAGTACTTTCATATTGTCACTCCTATTCTAATCATACCACATCTACCACAACATAAAAAGTTAATTAAAAAATTTAATGTCAAAATTATACACCTAATAATAAAATATATTAGATACGTGTAAAGGAGGTTATTATATGTATTATTACGGAAACAATGGTTACTATGGTAACTATAATTCTGCTCCAGCATGCGGATGCGGTGGCTTTGTCGGATACACTCAAGGAAATGGTATAGGAGCTGCTATATGGATTGTTTTATTCATTTTATTAGTAATTATAATTGGTGCTGGCTGGAACTGGCATAATAACTAATATCGAATAAAAGGTTAACTTCATATGTAAATGCACGTATAATATGAGTTGCAGTTTTTATATGT
>CAVAGO010000129.1:0-4265 GCA_963588075.1 bacterium
ATAAAACTAAATGCACGTGGGGAGTAAGAAAGTGCATTTACTTCTGAAATTAAATTCCTGTTTTTTTTCGAAAAAAACACTTGACACGCAAGTTCGGGGGGGGTAAAATTTTAGTGAATAGTAGAGTGGTGTTTATTATTTATATGAAAATAAAAATTGCTACATTGCTAGTTTAATATGTGATAATTAAGGGTCGAGGATTATGATTGGTAGTGGCAAGTCAAAGAAACAATTTTGTATAGTGTTTATGGTTTTTAGTTTACTTTTAATTCCTTTAATTATATTTAAAGTGATTAGTTTATCAGAATCTAATGACGTTAATAAAAAGACTTTTGTGTCATCTGGTGAAATAGAAACTATAAAAGAAAAAATTATAGGGGATTCTAATATAAAAAGTTCTGATGATATTTATTATTATAATGGTTCTAATGTTAATAATAATTTGTTATTTGCAGGGAAATGTTGGTTAATTGTTAGAACGACGGATAATAATGGTGTTAAATTAATTTATAATGGTGATCCTGTAAATGGAGTTTGTGGTGAGGCTGCTTATGGTACTTCGTCGTATACCAATTATATTGGAACAGATGCGGTTGCTTATAATTCTAATGCCAATTTACTAACTAGTGTTGGTTATATGTATGGGGATTATAATTATGGTAAAGTAAACTTTTATACTGATGAACAAGATGTGGGGTTTAATGGCTATTTTGGTACCGGTAGTGCACTTTCTTATTATTATGGAACAAGTGCAATTTGGGATGAGAATACTGAAACATATACTTTAGAAAATGAATTAAAAGGTGGAGCTAATATGAATATGGCTTTATCTCATAAATATACTTGTGGTAGTACTTCAGAGGGAGCTTCTTGTGAAGTCATATATGTTGCTGAAGGTGGAATTAGTAGTGCTAGTTATATTTCATTGCCTCCAGGAAAAAGTTATACAGCTTTAGATTATTTTAAGATAATATCTGGATTTGAAAGTGCATCTGTAACGAGTCAAGGTTCTGTTGAATGGTTATTTAGTGATGGTGTTTATTATAATTCATCTACTAAATCGTTTGATTTACATCATACTGGCAATTCGAGTACTTCTAGTAATGTTATGACGTATGATATGTCTAGCTGGACTAGTTCGACAACTGCATTTAATAATTATCATTATACTTGTTTTACTACTGAACAAACAGTATCAGAGGTTTCTTTACAAAGTTCTTTTCCTTCGTCTACAGGTTTTTTTGCTTCTATTAGTTCTCTTTATAATATTTCTAATAGTACAAAGGTAAATACACCTTGCTCTGAATTATATTATATTTTTTATTCTGGTAATTCTGGTTTATATTATTTGAAACTTGATAATTCAATGAGTACTTCTGATATTAATGCTATATTAACTGCATTAAATTCTGGAACTTATTTAGATGGAACTTTATTAGCTAGTAATGAGACTAGTTCGAATGTAAAAAATATAGTAGATAATTGGTATGATTCGTATTTGGCTAATAGCTCCTATGAGCAATATATAATAGATGATGTATATGTTAATGATAGAAATTTAGTTTCTGGTGGAGGCTGGATTAATAAAACAGATTTAACTCAGAATATTACTTTTAATACTTATAATGGTATTACTTCTGGGTTTTCAACTGAGGATAAGTTTACTTTAAATAGTGGTTCGATTGATTCTTCGAATAAAGTTTTATCTTCACCAATTGGATTATTGTCTTATGATGAGGCGGTGTTAGCAGGTGTTACCTCGACTTCTCCTTCATATTTAGGAACTCGTCCTTTTTGGTTGATGTCTCCTCATTCTTATGTAGAAGAAGCAAGTACAACTGGTGCTTCATATGATATGGTTTCATATGTTTATTCAATTAATAATGGTTTTACTAAATCAGCAGTTAATTCTTCTAACTATGTTAGACCAGTTATATCGATTACTGCAGATATGCCTGTTGCAGGAACTGGTACTGAAGAAGATCCATATTCGTTAGTTTATAGTGTTGAATATACAATTAGTGGAGATGGACCGAGTATTACTTTACCTGAAACAATTTATTATAAAGTCGGAGATACTGTTTTAGTTGATACTAATTTTTCGGCTGGATATCAAAAGGATGGTTATAAATTTAATGGTTGGAGTAAATCTGGTTCTTTTACAATGACAGAAGAAAATGTGGTTATAACAGGAACTTGGACTAAGTTGAGTAGCTTTGAACCGACAATTACTGTTTCTGCTATTACGAGTAGTAATGTCGAAATAGGAGGATCAGCATTATTTGATGTTAGTATTACAAATAGTGAATCTTTTGCGATAGAAAATATTTTAATAGATGTGCCTAATGCTAGATGTGGTTATGCTGTTGGAATTACGTGTACTGTCGTTGATTCAGATACAATAAAAATTTCATCATTGCCTGCTAATACAACATATTCTACAACGATTTATGTTTCAGTTACTGAGGCTGGTTCTGTAGAGTTAGAAGCTGAAATGACAGATGCAGAAGTAACTGATGCTGTGTTAGTTTCAGGAACTTATAAAGATTCTGATACTGCTTATTCTAAAGCTGGTTTGGAAATTTGCAATATACTTACAGGAACTGGAAATGGTAGTGTAAATCATTATCAAATATTAGGTTATAAAAATAATTCAAATACTTTTAGTTATTCATTAGTTTTGAAAGACAATGAATGTTCTAAAATTCAATTAGATACTGATTTGGAGTATACAATAAATCAAATTGAAAAGCAGGAATATGTATTAGATAAAATTGAAGGAATTGTTACTACAAATGGTGCATTATTTAGTTTGAATAGTAATACTTATGATTTAACTTTTTATAATATTTATAGTGAAAAAAAATATTTTCATTCTTGGGATAGAGTTGAAAATGATGTTACTTTAACAGGCGAACAAAATCAATAATGCAGTGGAGTGAGAATATGAAAAAGAAGATTAATATTTTATTTTTAGCATTATTAATAATGTGTAGTGTAATTGGATTTACTTATGCTTTTTTTACTGAAAATGTTGATTTTGAAAATAATTTCTTAGTAGGAAACTTTGAAGTAGTTATTGAAGAAGAATTTGATGAATCACAATATTTTGGATCTGATAGTTCTATAGTTAGTAAGCAAGTTTATGTTACTAATAAAGAAAATACTGGAGCGATTGTTAGGCTAATGTATGATGAATATATTGATTTATCAGATTCTCTTGAATATAAAAATATAGTCAATAATTTATGTACTGATAGTGATTGTGTTGTAAAAAATTGGACCAGCTCATTTATAAATGATTGGGTTTTGTATGATGGTTGGTACTATTATAAAAAGGTCTTGAATCCTACAGAAAAAATTCAAATTTTGAATACATTAAGTGATGCTCCATTATTATTTGGAACATATAATTTGGATTTTAATATTGAAGCTGTTCAAGCAGATTCTAATGCTGTTAAAGAATTATGGAATAAAATTGTTGCTATTGAAGAAGACGGTTCCCTTACTTGGACTTTTAGTTAGGGAGGTTTAAAATGAAAAAAATTTTAAAGTTTATTTTAGCAATTTTATCTAACGTTAGTTATTTGCTAATAGGAATTTATGTATTCTTTTCTATTCCGGTCTTATTTGGTTATAAACCATTAATTGTTGTTTCAGGAAGTATGGAACCTAATTATAAAATTGGAAGTATTTTGTATTACAAAAAGGTTTCTATGAATGATATTAAAGAAAATGATGTTATAACTTTTGGGACTAAAAATGACTCTAATGTAACTCATAGAGTTTTTGAGTTGACTGATGAAGGTTTTATTACAAAAGGTGATGCGAATCTTTCACCAGATTCTGAAATTGTTACATTTGATATGGTAAAGGGAAAAGTTCTAGATTTTTCCGTTTCCTATATTGGATTTTATATAAATTTTGTAAACAATCATCTACATTTAGTGTGGATAATTGTAGTTATTCTTGTATCTGAATTTTTCATTGAAAACATGGAAAGTTTTAAGATAAAAATAAAAATGAAAGGAGTAGAATTAAAATGAAAGGAAAGAAACCATTAATAGCATTAGTTGCTTTATTATTTGTAGGTGTAATTGGAATTACATTTGCGTATTTTACAGAAACTGAAACGTTTAAAAACGTATTTCAAATTACTGATGGCGGATATGGTACTGATATAACAGAAGAGTTTACAGCTCCTGATAATTGGTTACCTGGACAAACTGTAAGTAAAAAGGTTTATGTAAATAACACAGGTGATA
>CAVAGO010000130.1:0-4182 GCA_963588075.1 bacterium
GTATCAGCGATATAACCATCAGATATTTCATAAAGTTCAACATGTCTAGTTGTATGTTTTCCTCTTCCTAGTGCTTCACTAATTTCATCTGTCTTAATATTTAGAGTATCATCTAATAAATTAAGTAAACTACTCTTACCAGCACCAGTCTGACCTGCTAAAACTACTATATTATTATCTAGTAATCTCTTTATTTCAGCAGTATCAGTATTATAAACTACTTCAATACCAATCATTTCATAGTATTTTTTTAAGTTATCTATATTTTCCTTTTCAACAGGATTTAATAAATCTAATTTAGTAAAACAAATAACTGGTTTGATATCGTTAAATGTTATTACGCTTATTAGTTTATCTAGTAAGTTTAAATCTAAATTAGGTTTTTTTGTACTAGTTACTATAAAGGCCATATCAACATTAGCAATTACTGGTCTTTCTAGTATATTTTTTCTATCTAAAATGTCTTCGATTACGTTATCTTCTGGATTGATGATAACGTAATCTCCAACTACAGGACTTATATTATCTTTTCTAAATTTACCTCTAGCTCTACATCCATAAAGCATATCTCCTACTTTAACAGTATATAGATTACTAATTTGTTTTATTATTTGTCCTTGCATTATTCTAAGTTTCCACTTTCATCGTCTTCTAAATTTGATGAAACACTACAATCTTCTAATTCAGAATCACATTCTTCTTTATCATCAGTTGCAGCTGAACTATCAGATACCTTAATTGTTAAAGATGTTCCACTTATAACAGTATATCCTTTACTTCTACTTTGATAGAAAATAGTACCATCATCACTACTATGAGCTTCTCTTTTTATTTTTAATGTAACACCATATTCTTCACAGAATTGTGCAACATCTTCTTCTGTCCAAGTACCATCAGTAAAATCAGGATATTCAGTAACTATATCAGGAACAAATAATTCAATACTATCTCTTACACTAAGCTTTTGCCCAGCTTCAACAGATTGTCTCATTATTTCTCCACTTTCATAGTCCTCAGGATTTTTTACTTCTTCATATGTTATATAAACAGTAATACCTTGAGCTTCTAAAGCTCCTTTTACTTCTAAATAGTTTTTACCAGTATAATCTTCTACTGTTATTTTAGCATCACCAGTTGACACAAAGATTGTAACAGTAGTACCTTTAGTTCTCTTAGCTCCACTTGGTGGATTAGTTTTTACTACTTTACCTTCTGCTACTTCATCATCACTGATTTCTTTTGTTTCATCAGCAACTTCAAAACCTAATTCTTGTAATTCTGCAACAACTTCACTTACAGTTTTTCCTGATACTTCAGGAACAATAATATCTTTTTGTTGTAAAATGCCTGGCAAGAATAATACAAAAGCCGCAACAAGTACTACTAAACAAGCAAATATTATTCCAAGAGTTATTAATATTTTATTCTCTTTCTTTACTTCTTCTTCAGTAACTTGTTTAACCACAACATCACCATTTTCCTCTTCATCTTCTTCAACGTTTATTGCTTTTTCAACTTGTTTTGTAAATTTTTTATTATCATTATCTAATTCTGGATATTGGTATTCCCATTTTTCTTCATTAGTTCTTGAATCATCTAAACAAGTTTTTAAATCTTCATACATTGCTCTTGCATCGTTGTATCTATTTTTAGGATTCTTTGCAGTACTTTTTAATATAATATTTTCTACACTTTGTGGTAAATCTTCTAATTCTTCTCTAATATTAGGGAATGGCTCTTTTAAATGTTTTAAAGCTATTTCTACAGCATTATCACCTCTATAAGGTAAAACACCAGTTAATAACTCATACATTAAAATACCCATTGAGTAAATATCACTTTTTAATGTTGAACCTTTACCACTAGCTTGTTCTGGTGGTAAATAATGAACACTACCCATTACTGAATTTGTTTGAGTAAGTTGAGTTGCATTCATCGCCATTGCTATACCAAAGTCAGTAATTTTTACTAAACCATTTTCAAGTATCATAATATTTTGTGGTTTAATATCTCTATGTATAATATAAGAATCATGTGCTACTGATAAACCATCAGCTATCTGACTCATTATATCAACTACTTCTGATACAGTAAGTTTTCCTCTTTTTTTAATTAAATCTTTAAGATTCTTTCCTTCAATGTATTCCATTACTATGAAGTATTGTCCATTATCATCACCAACATCATATACTTCTACAATATTAGGATGACTTAAACTACTAGCATTTAATGCTTCTCTTTGAAATCTTCTAACAAACTTCTCATCGTTAGATAAATCTCCACGAAGAACCTTAACCGCTACATCTCTATCTAAAATAGTATCATAAGCTAAATAAACATTAGCCATTCCACCTTCACCAATAGATTTAATTATTTGGTAACGATCATTTATCTTTTGTCCTTTCATTATCATTATTCTTCACCACTTTCACAATTCAAATAAGCTACTGATATATTATCAGTTCCCCCTCTTGCATTGCTCTTCCTGATAAGTTTAATAACTTGTTCTTCTATTTCTAAATCATCATCATTTAATACTTTTTCTATTTGTTCTTTAGTTAACATTGAAGTTAATCCATCACTACATAGCAAAATACCATCTATATTAATATCTACATCAAATATATCTAGTTCTGCTTTATCACTACTACCTAATGCTTTCATTAAAACATTACGTTTAGGATGATATTTAGCTTCTTCTTCTGTTAAATCGCCACTAGCTACTAATAGATTTACTAAAGTATGATCATTTGTTACTTTAGTTAACTTGCCATTTTTAAAGACAAATCCTGAACTATCACCTATATTAGCAAATATTAAATATTCACTAGTAAGTAATGCCATAACAGCTGTTGTTCCCATTCCTAATGCTTCAGGATGTTTCTTGGTATGTTCAAGTATCTCAGTATTAATTTGACATATATTATCTTTTAACCAATTAATAGCATCTATCTTACTACCTATAGTAGATAATTCTCCAAATTTTTCTCCCATATGAGTAACTACCATTGAACTAGCAACTTCTCCAGCTCTATGTCCACCCATACCATCAGCTACTATTAGTAGTTGTTCATTATTAGCATTTTTTAATATTGTAACAGAATCTTCATTATGATCTCTTACTTTACCAGAATCGGTTAAATAAAATGTTTTCATGCTTTCACCTCTTTACTTCTAAGTTGTCCACAAGCAGCATCTATATTACTACCAAATTCTTTTCTAATAGTAACATTAATACCTTTTTTCTTTAGTACATCATAGAATTTCATTATTTGTTCTTTACTAGTACGTTTAAATTCTATATGATTTGTTTCATTATATGGTATTAAATTAACATATACATTTAAACCTTTTAATAAAGCTGCTAACTCAATAGCTTGTGTTTCATTATCATTAACTCCGTTAAGCATTACATATTCAATGGTTACTCTTCTATTAGTTTTTTCTATATATTCTTTTATAGTATCCATTAAAATAGGTAATTTATACGCCCTGTTAATCGGCATTATTTTATCTCTTAACTGTGTATTTGGTGCATGTAATGATAAAGCTAAATTAATCTGTAAGTTTTCATTCATTAAGTCTTTTATCTTTGGAACCAAACCACAAGTTGATAAGGTAATATGTCTTGCTCCAATAGCTATTCCTTTTGGATCATTTATTATTTTTATAAAATTCATTACATTATCATAATTATCTAATGGTTCACCAATTCCCATTATTACTACACTAGATATTCTCTTTTTTATATCTTCTTCTACAAGTAGTATTTGTTGTACTATTTCATAAGCTCCTAAGTCTCTAACTTTTTTAAGTCTTCCTGACTCGCAGAAAGCACATCCCATATTACAACCAACTTGACTACTTACACATATCGATAAGCCATAATCATGTTGCATCAAAACTGCTTCTACAAAATTTCCATCAAATAATTTAAATAAATATTTCTTTGTTAATTTATCTTCTTGTTTCTTTTGAATAGTTATCATTTTCATTGAAAAGTCTTTTTCTAATTTTTCTTGTAATTCTTTTTTTATATTTGTCATTTCACTAAATGATTTAACTTTATGAGTATAAAGCCATTCAAAAACTTGTAAAGCTTTGAACTTCTTCTCTCCCATATTCAAGAAATATTCTTCTAAATCTAATCTTTTAATACCATATATATTCATTCTAATACAC
>CAVAGO010000131.1:0-4164 GCA_963588075.1 bacterium
GTTTATGTATAATTATGGATTTGCATCAAAAGATTTTTCTAGTTTCCAATTAAAAACATTGATAACACCAGATAAAATAAGTTTCGGTAATTGTACTGCTATTTCTATTAGTAAATACAATAAAATTGGAGAAAAATCGTTTAGTAATATGAGGTTAAATTATCGTATAAATGATAATACTTATATGGGAGGGGGAATTAAAGAATAATAGACAAGATGTCGATTTATTATTTGATAGTATAATTAGATACAATTTACAATTATTATTAAATATATACGATTCCGGTCAGATAGTTGATGTTGACCTTACTTCCAATGAAAGTAGTTTTGCAATAAACAAATTAAAAGAAACTTCTACCAATCATTACACATGTTTCTATTGTGGTAAATTTATAAATGGAAACGGAACCCCATCAAAAACTATAATAACTAGAATTCTCGATGATCAATTGGACATTATAACTAAAGAAAAATTATTATTTAAAGTTAGTGGTTTTCCGATTAATGGTTTGAATTATAGGTTATGTAATATAAATTCGACTTACGGATCTCCCACAGGATTTCTCACATATAATTATAGAATATGTATGTATGATAATTCTGTCGATGAATCAAAAGTTTGCCGTTGTGCACTATTATTTATACAATATTTTATTTCAAATAATACAATTAATAGTGTGATATAATGTAAAAGAATTTAGTCACAATGCGTCAGGAACATTTATTGGGTATAATATCGAATCATTCGATTATGCGTGCAAATAATTTCAGAAAATAATAATAATAATATAAATTTATTATATAGGAGGATTAAATGATCCTCTTATTTTTTCAATTAAACAGATTTGTATTAAAAATGTCATTTTAAGGTAATCATATCCAATTTATTTTTTAATTATATATAATCTATTTGACATATATTATGTATATTTTCATTGGAGGAATTTTAAAGTATATGGCCAAAGAGATCGAATATTTTACAGAAAAAAATCGTAACATCATTATTTATTTTGATCAGATTTTTAATAATCCTGATTTAAGAAATTATGATATTTTCAAACTTATTATTGGTAAAAAACGTATTTATGCAATGTTTGCCAAAGATATCTGTAAAGATAATAATGAAATTTTATCTTTAGATAAAGATATTGCACAGGAAGTTATTTATTCTTATTTTACAATTAAAAAAGCTATTGATGAAAAGATGTTTGTTCATGTGGATACAGATAAAGATTTACAAAAATATGCATCTGAATCTAAAAGAG
This sequence comes from bacterium, assembly GCA_963588075.1. Taxonomy (GTDB): domain Bacteria; phylum Bacillota_I; class Bacilli_A; order RF39; family UBA660; genus Coprovivens. The sequence goes on from CAVAGO010000131.1 coordinate 1,266, forward strand.
ATTTTGGTAAATATAAAGATTTTATCAATTTTATGATTACAAATCTTTTTACAAAAGAATTTATCGATTTAGTAAAGAAATACGTCAATGATAATTATACACTTAATATCGATGAAACTGAATCACAAAATTTCCCAAAAGGTACAACATTCAATAATGAACATTTTAAATTATTTAATACTATTTGTGTATTAAGTAAATTTGCTATTCCTCTTTGTACCCATTATATTTATGTAAATTCTGATAAAAATATCGAAGTTTATAACTTTATGTTTACAGTATTCAATTCTATATTCGAAATTGTAGCGGTTGATAGTAATTGTGGTAATTTGATGAATAAACTTTATCAATTTGTTGATAGAATTGTAAGTAAAACTGAGAATAGTAACAAATTGATTTGGGATAGATTTCCAGTATACAATGATACAAAAGCTTCTATTATTGAAGATTTAGTCGTAAAATTAGTTACTACAATTATTCCAAAATTCGATATTCATAAATCTATAATCAGTTTAATTTCTGTAGTTGCTAGGGATAGCGTAATTAAATATAAAATTTATGCTAAAAATGATTTTGATTGTTTTAAAATTAATGATAATAACAATAGTAATGATGATGAAGATAAATTAAGTGAAACAGATATATTCGATTTATATTATAGACCACAAGATGAAACTATTACTATATTCAATAATTATGCAAATGATGATGCAATCGAAGTAATTTGTAGAAGAAATCATATAATTATTGATAAAGATGAATTTGAATTTTATAAGAAAAATTATAAGATTCATGCATTTACAGTAAATTTAGTTACCCAAGTATTTGCGAGATTCTTTAGTGGTACAAGTAATGTAAGAAGTTGTAATTTTGATCAATTTATAAAATTAATAATTGTATTAACTCACAAAATGAAAGATTTAGGAATAAATTATCTTCCACAATTTGTTACGGCTACTAGAGAAAGCTATAGTTTTACTAGAATGCCAAGTGCAAGTGTATTAAAATCATTAAAAATGAATCAAGACTATGTTGATTTGATCGAAATGAAATATAGATTTGTACAAAATGTATTTGATATTAAAACTACAAATGGTGATGATAGAAATCCAATCAAAGATATGATTGTTGGATTAATTCACAATGATTACACAATTAATGAATATGGAAATATCAATAATGGACAAAAAATTGAAATTGATGAAGAAAAAATCATCGATGATGTATTAGGTGTATATAAGAAGATGATTATATAAAAAATATAAACTGGAGAAGTAAATTCTCCAGTTTATATATGATTATATTAATCATTTTTTTTTAATGTGAATATTAAAACACATTTGGGTTCGCCTGATGCGTTGATATCAAGAGCTGTTTCAGCAGGAATGGAAACATCTATAGTTTTGCCGTCTTCTATTTCTATTCTATTTTCACTACTACCATCACTATCACCTCGATGCCTCTCAATCGACATTTTTTTTTGACTCCACTTTGTTTTATTTTAGTTATTGTATAGTTCATATCTCCAGTTGAATCTGCTGTATTTGTGATAAGTTTAGTGGTATACGAACTTCTATAACCCATACACACATAACCGACCTCAACATTAACAAAATCTGACACATGAATTTGGCGAGCAAAACCATAGTTATAAGTACTTTCAATTTCAATTACTATACTATTTTTAGGATAACTAGGATTGGCTATTTCTAATCCCATCATCTTTAAATAAGATTCATAATTCTTTTTAGCCATAGTTATTTGTTCATCAAAAAGAATAAGAGAAGAACTGATGTTAAACAGTAATATCAGTTATGATAAATGCAAAGAAGCGATGGAAAAGATGCTTCCAACCGACAAAATTAAATTATTTAATTTTTGGGACAACCAACGTTTGAACAAATAGAAAATAAAGAGGGAATATAGATTCCCTCTTTATTTTTTTTTTACATATCAACTAAATCTGGATCTTCATTTTCATCATCAATCATATTTTCCACATTTGTAGGATATATGTTAAGATCAATTTTATACGAATTTAAATTTTTAATATATTTTTCAATATTTCCAAGAAGTTCATTTGTTTGAATTCCTGTAATATCGATTAAATTATTATCATTTTTATTCATATATCTAGAATTATTTAACAGTGTATCTTTATTAGGATTATAAATATGTTTCAAATGACCACAAAGATAATCATTACTTACATATTCTTTATATTGATGAATATAACTACCATTAATATTTGAATCTTTTGGATAATACTGATGTGGTAAGAAGAATTGATTTACAGTATTTTTATTAACACCGATTAATTCCATTTGCTTAGTGTCAGAATTATATTCATAAGAATCAAGATCAATTATACCAGTTTCTTTAATTACAAATTTGTCAATATTAGAATTAGAAGTTTTAAAATTAAGATTATTCCAAGAAGTTTTATCATCGATAGTTAATCGAATATCATAAAGTACTTGATTATTAAATTGTTGTAAAATAGAAGTTGTGGAAATAAGTTTAAATGAATCAACCATAAATACTCGATCAAAAGCTTTAATAAATATTTGATTATTAAAATTAATTAAACCAAATTCTTCATCAACTTTTTTGTAATCAATATATTGAGAAAGAGTATTGATATTAATATTCGAAATAGATGACGGGATAATGAGATCTGAAACAAAATTAAATGATCTAGATATTGTATCGATTGTATACAAATTAGCATAAACAAAGTTATTTATTCGATCATAATTTGCTTCAAGTAAATATAAATTATTTTGTTCTCGGATTAATTTAATAGCTCCAAAAATACCATTATCATTAGAATAATATAATCCATTATTACTATAACTACCAGCTATAACAGTATTACCTATAGTAGTTAAACAATAGA
>CAVAGO010000132.1:0-4109 GCA_963588075.1 bacterium
CTTAAAGAAAAAGACAAAAAAGATATTGCAAATAACAAATTAATAATTTCAATTCTTATAATAAAATTTATAAAAATATTGTCTATGTATCATAGACAAAGAAAAAATCTCATAAAATGAGATTTATTTATGACAGTTATCACTAATACTAATAGGTATTTCGTATTTAGTAGTTTTTTTATCTTTAGATGTTGCTGATATTTCTAATAAAAGACTTTCTTCAGTATATTCTTTACATATACTAGCATGATCATCTATGTGAAAAGACATACCAGAGACAAATTCATCTAAAGTAATTAGTAAAGATTTATTATAAGTACTTATTTCTTTTTTAGTTTTACCGTCTATTTCATAAAGAGTACTTTTTATTTCAATATACTCTATTTCGTTATCATCACCAGTATAAGTTACATCAGAAATATAAATAGATGTTTTATCACTATTGTAAGCTATACTTCCTGTTAAAGTGAAATCTTCAGTGGTAGATGATAAAGTTTTAAATTCGAAGGTTGTCTCTTGTTTATTTAGAGATATTAATAATACTATAGATGCTGTTATTATAGCTACAATAATAAGACAGAACATAATAACTTTTTTATTTAACTTATTCTTTTCGTTTTTCTTACCTTCAAGGAGTTCTTCTAAACTAATGTTATAATCAGAACATATTTGTTTTAAGATTTGAATATCGGGCATGTTTTTACCATTTTCCCATTTAGAAACTGCTTGGTATGTAACATTATATTTATCAGCAAATTCTTTTTGACTTAATTTATTTTTAGTACGAATTTCTTTGATGGTTTTACCAATACGTTCTTGATCCATAGATATACTCCTTTCTTATGTATTAATAATTATATCATAAAGATTTATTATTTATTATTACTTTTTCTTAGAAATATTTTTTCCGTTAATAATGGTTTCTGTATCTTCGATAATAATGTTTTTATTCTTGTTTATTAAATCTTCACTAATATCTTTGAATTTTTCGTTTACTAAGCTTGTGCTTGAAGTTAAGACTTTAAATTCCTCATCACTTTTTAAATAAATGTATAAATAACTTGTTTGTTTACTATTGTCTCCTATTCTATAAACATTCATGTGTCTTATACTTTTAATTTCAGTGTATGGAAAATGGTATACTTCTTTATATTGATAAATAATCATATAGTTTTCAGTTAAGAAATAGTTGCTTTCGTTGTAATAATTTATTTCTCCTATTTTATCTAATAAGTTATTTTCTTCTAAGTATTTTAATATTTTCTTTAGGCGATAGAATACTTGTACTTTTTCAATGCTTCTAAAGAACATTATTATACTGAAAAAGCCAAAGATTATTTTTGATGCTTCTGAACATATTATTACTATAGTTATAAATATTAAAGTTATTATTATGTATAAATATATGTCATACTTAGCTATATTTAGATATTCTTTTAGATTATATTTTTTCATACTATTCACCTGTTAGGTTTATTATAACAAAAAAAGAATCTATTATATAGATTCTAGTCTTCTAGGTTTATTACTTCATTTACATTTTTTATAGCAATTAAAGCACTTATAATATCATTCATTTTTAAAGTACGGGAATCGAAGTCACCAAATATTTCAACTACTTCAGAACTCTTAGAATTATCTGAACCACTTCTTTTAATTCCTTTAATTGAAACTTTTTTACTATTTAAGTATTTTTCGATTGCAGTTAATGTTTCTTGAGAATTATCACCAATAGTAATTTTTAAATCTAGAGCTGTAAATCTTTCAAATTTATCAGATATCTTATGTGAATATGCTAAAGTTAAATAAACTACTATTGTTACTAAGATTGCACCATAATAGAAACCTGAACCAACGGCCATACCAATTACTGTTACAGCAAGAATACCAGCGGCGGTTGTAACACCTTTAACGTTAAGTCCATTTCGTAAAATTGTACCTGCACCAATAAATCCGATACCAGATAATAATTGAGCTGGAATACGAGACATATCTACATTATTATAAATTGACATATATTCACTTAATAAAACTACCAAAACTGCTGTTGTACCAATGATAGCATGAGTACCAAAACCAGCTGGTTTATTAAGAGATGAACGCTCTAGTCCGATAAGACCTGTTAGTAATGCTGCTAACAATATTTTTAGTGTTGCTTGGAACCAAAACATTTCCATTAATTCACTTAATATTTCTATCATATTATCACCCTATTATTTATTTTATTCTTATGAATTTATTTTATCACATTACTCAGAAAGTAACAATAAAGTAATTTAGTAAAAAAGAAAAAAGGTACTTATGTACCTTAATCTATATTTATAAGTTCGTATTCTCTTGTACCTATTTTTTGTTTTTCAGCAGATTCTAAGATAAGTAGACCATTTCGTGATTCTATTCTTTCGACTAGTTCATCACGTCCTGGATCTGTTGAATTGTATACTAAGTCAATACATGCTTGATCTAGAGCTACAGGGTCAAGTGATGCTAAGATACCAATATCTTTCATACATGGGTCTTTGGCTACGTTACAACAATCACAATCTACTGATAAATTAACTACTGAATTGATGAATACTATTTTATCTTGGTAAAAGTCAGTAATTGTTTTTGCTGAGTCAGCCATTGCTTTGATAAATGAATCGTGGTCGGCAGTAAACATATCTTCGTATGAAGCATTTTCTACACCATTACAGTGAATATATCTTTTACCATTGCTTGATGCTAAACCGATAGAAATGTTTTTTAGGGCACCACCGAAGCCACCCATTGGATGACCTTTAAAATGTGATAAAACTAGCACAGAATCATAGTTTTTCATATTAGCACCAACATAATTTTTTTGGATTATCTCACCTTTTTTATTTTCTAGAACTTCTTCTGCTTCAGAATCTAATATATCAACTTGGAAATAATCACTCCATTTATGTTCTTTCATTAATTCTAAATGTTTTTCTGTGGTATCACGAGCGCCTTCATAAGCAGTGTTACACTCAACTACTGTACCATTAACATGTTTTATCATGTCACTAACGAATTCTGGCTTTAAATAATTTTGATTACCTCTTTCACCAGAGTGTAATTTAACTGCTACTTTGCCAGGTAACTCAACACCTAATTCTTTATATAATTTAATTAAACTACTAGGTTCTAAAACACTAGTAAAATATACTTTTGATTTTTCCATTGTTAATCCTCCTTTAAATATTATATCACTATTTATAGCACTATAAAAAGCAGATTACTCTGCTTTTTTGAAGAAATCTCTTTTATTGAAACTATATGTCATAAAACGCCATGCTGCTTTACCATTGGTTAACCATTCAATATGAGCGTTATTTTTTGTATTTTTTAACATTTCAGTTACTAAGAAGTTTGCTACTACATCCGGATAGTCACCTAAGATGTTATATACTTTTTTAGTTTTTTCAGGCAATTCGATTTTTTCTTTATCACCTAAAGCATTAGTTATAAAATCAGTAATCATTATACCGGGACTTAGGCGACCAATAATAACACCTGTTTGACGTTCTTCTGCTTCTTTAGCTAGAGCTTGAGTAAAATAAGTTATTGCTCTTTTACTTGTTCCATAAACTGATAGACCTAACATCATAGCATCGTTACTACCGTATCCTTCGATATTGTAAATTGCACCTTGATGGTGTTTAGCCATTTCTTCCATAACTAGTTTTGATGCTATCATTGTACCTTTTAAATCAACATCTAGAACTAAGTTAATCTCTTCTTCTGTTAATTCCCAAATAGCTTTGTCTGGTTGGTTTACGCCGGCATTATTAATCCAAATATCTAGTGAACCGAATTTAGTAGTGGCATATTCAATTAAATTTTTTATATCTTTACTACTAGTAACATTACAAAGACAATATTCTACTTTTGATGAAGATTCTATTTTATCTAGTTCTTCTTTGGCTTTTATTAATTTTTCTTCTGATAAATCACTGATTACTAGGTTATGATTAGCTTTTTTAAATAGTTTAGCCATTTCGAAACCTAATCCTCTGGCACTACCTGTTATTACGACTGTTTTCATATATCCTCGTATAATCAATATTAAGGAATTGATCCTTTTATTGATTCCTTTCTTTTTT
>CAVAGO010000133.1:0-4077 GCA_963588075.1 bacterium
CTATTATCGTATATATCATTTATAATGAAGTTAGGAAAAAGGTAGAAGGAGAGTTTTTGGATTATGGCAAAAAGTAGAGAAGAAATATTTTCTAACTTACAAGTAGTAAAAAGAAATGGAAAAAAAGTTGATTTCAACGAAACAAAAATTGCTATTGCAATTAAAAAGGGTTTTGATGATGTAATTGAATCAACAATGGATGAAGAAACAGGAATTGCAAAATATTCTGAAAAAGACATGCAAAAGATTTTTCAAGATGTATTAAATAGAATTGAAAAAGAATATGCAGACAAAGATAAAATTAAAATAGAAGAAATTCAAGATTTAATTGAAACTTCATTAAAAGCAAAAAAATATGACGAAGTTTATGAATCATTTGCAAACTATAGAGAAAGAAGAGCTCAATCAAGAGCAGCTTTCACAGAAGACAAAAGATCACATAAATTCTTAAAAACATTAGAAGGACTTGCTCTTAAGAGTGCTTCTGAAGATGATACAAAAAGAGAAAATGGTAATATCGACGGAAACTCAGCAATGGGTACAATGTTACAATTCGGATCTAACGTATCAAAAGAATTTGCTAAAACATACTTAATGAAAAAAGTATATGCAGATGCCCATGATGAAGGAGACATTCATATTCACGATATGGACTTCGAAGCAATGGGAACAACAACTTGCTTACAAATAGATTTAGATAAATTATTCAAAGGCGGTTTCTCAACAGGCCATGGTTACCTAAGAGAACCAAATGATATTATGAGTTATTCTGCATTAGCAGCAATAGCTATTCAATCAAATCAAAATGATCAACACGGAGGACAAAGTATTCCATTATTCGATTACTATCTAGCTCCAGGTGTTATCAAAACATTTAAAAAACAATTAAAAATGACTATTCAAGATTTATTAGATTATTCAGATTTTGCTTCATTTATAAATATGAAGACTGTAGAAGATGTAATTAGTAAATTAACTACTATCAATACAGAAGTAGAAGTATTCGAAAAATTCTATAAAGAAAATGAATCAGTAAAAAGATTATTTACTATGGCATTAGAAAAAGCTGTAGCTAAAACAGATAAAATAACATACCAAGCTATGGAAGCATTTATTCATAACTTAAATACAATGCATTCAAGAGCCGGAGCACAAGTTCCATTCTCAAGTGTTAACTTCGGAACTGACGTATCTCCAGAAGGTAGAATGGTAGTAAAAAATTACCTATTAGCTGTAGATGCAGGATTAGGACATAGTGAAACTCCAATCTTCCCAATATCAATCTTTAAGGTAAAAGAAGGAGTAAACTACAATCCAGAAGATCCTAACTATGATTTATTCAAATTATCATGCAAAGTATCAGCTAAACGTTTATTCCCTAACTTCGAATTCTTAGATGCACCATACAACTTACAATATTATGTTCCAGGTCGTCCTGAAACAGAAGTTGCTACTATGGGATGCCGTACAAGAGTTATGGGTAACGTAGTTGATCCAGATAAAGCAGTAGCTCCAGGAAGAGGAAATCTTTCATTTACAACAATCAACTTACCAAGAATTGCAATTAGACATGGTATCGTAGGACCAAATGATGGTGCTAAAAAAGCTGACATGAAAGGATTCTATGAAGAACTAGATGAAAAACTAGACTTATGTAAAGATCAATTACTTGAAAGATTTGATATTCAATGTAAGAAGAGAGTATACAATTTCCCATTCTTAATGGGACAAGGAAACTGGATGGATTCTGAAAAACTAAAACCAAACGATAAATTAAAGAAAGTATTAAGACATGGTACTTTATCAATCGGATTCATTGGTTTAGCAGAAAGCTTAGTTGCTTTAATTGGTGAACACCACGCAGAATCTACAAAAGCACAAAAACTAGGACTAGAAATCATCGGACACATGAGAGAAAAATGTGATGAATATAGTCAAGAATATAAATTAAACTTCACTTGCTTAGGAACACCTGCTGAAGGATTAAGTGGAAGATTTACAAGAATAGACAGAGCTATCTATGGAAAAATTAAAGGTGTAACAGACAGAGACTATTACACAAACTCATTCCATGTTCCAGTATATTACAACATTTCAATAGCTAAGAAAATCAAACTAGAAGCTCCATATCATGCATTAACTAATGCAGGACATATTAGTTATATTGAACTTGATGGAGACGTTACTGAAAACGTAGAAGCATTCGAATCAGTTGTAAGAATGATGAAAGAAGCTGGTATTGGTTATGGAGCAATCAACCATCCAGTAGATAGAGATCCAGTTTGTGGATATGTTGGAGTAATCAAAGACGTATGTCCAGGATGTGGACGTCGTGAAGGAGACCCTATTCCAGCAGAATTACTAAAGAATTTAAATTTTAATAAATAGAGAGGTAGAAAGAGGTAAAAGGTATGAAAACAGAAAAAATCGAAAAAACTGCTGAAACAAAAGTTGAAAGCAAAAAAATGGTTGGTGAAGGAGTAGGATTCGAAAGAATCAGAAGAATAACTGGCTATTTAGTTGGAACAGTAGAGAGATTCAACGATGGTAAAAGAGCAGAAGAAAGAGACAGAGTAAAACACACATTCGAAAAGTAGTAGCAATACTACTTTTTTTTCTTCTTAAAAAAATATAATGATATAATATAAACAATAGGAGTAGTTTATATGGAAGAAAAAAATAAAAAAAATCTAGAATCAGATATCGAAAAAGATTCAAAACAAGAAACATCACAAGAATTACCCAAAAAGAACAAAAAAAAGACAATTATAATATGTGCAATAAGTATAATAGCAATTATTTTAATATCGATAGGAAGCCTCTTTATTTATAAAAATTATTTCAAAGCCAAAGAAAATCCAAGTAACAATAAAGAACAAGAAAATGTTGTAAAACAAAAACATGAACTCTATTTTTATAAAGATGAAAATGGTTATATTTATCTTAAAGAAAGCGATTACGAAGAAAGAACAGTAGCTTTTACTATTCCAGTAGAATCAGCTGATGCTAAAATATATGATTATTCTATTAACAAAAAAGACCCTTATGAAGAGTCATCTAAAGAAACAGAAGTATATTATGTATTATACGAAGATAATGGTTTAAAACTATATGATGTAAAAAATGACAAAACAACTAATATAGATTTAAATTACGACAACTACGGATTACATGTATCTTATGATTTAACAGAAGTTAAAGGAATAATATTCAACAAGTACGAAGAAACAACAGAAGAATATCCAAATGCATATAACTATGGATACTACAACTTATCAACAAAAGAAATACTATATGAAAATCAATATGATTCATTATCTTCATATCCAGGAGAATACATTGCTGGATTAAATTATTTAAATGATGATGAAACACCTACTGAACATTTATTAAGAAGTGATAAAGAAGAGCGCGTTCACAAAGTAACCGGATATTGCGCTGGATACTATGATTTACCTCTTTACGAAGATAAATATCTTTTTATAGCAAATTTCAATTGCACCGGATTAGCTTCATTCGAAATATATATAGAAAACTCTAAACTCTTATATTCAGGAGATGAATCAGGTTTTAGTATAGGAGAAGATGGAACTATTCGCGTTAGAAACAATAATAAAATAGAAACTTATGATTTTTCAGGTGAATTATTAAAGACATCTAAAAAATATGAAAAAATTCTTCAAGTATTTGAAGAACATATTGTATATATAAAAAATAAAACAATATATATCGAAGATAATGAAGGTGTTTCAACAAAACTAGGTAAATGGGAAGATAATTACTACTATCATTATGTATTATCTCACTATTATGGAGAAGAAGCTTTAGAATATGACAAAGAACCGGGAATATATATTATGGTTGAGTTTGATCAATTCGGTGATGGACCAGGTGTAGAATATTACTACAATCCAGAAACAAGAGAAGTAATTGAGTATCCACAAGAATATATAGGTGGATATGCAAAACCAGTCTTATACCTATATCCAGAAGAAGAAACAGAAGTAACAGTAAACTTCGAGCATGAAGAAAGTCTTACAACAACATATCCAAAATTCCAAGATGAATGGACAGTAA
>CAVAGO010000134.1:0-3961 GCA_963588075.1 bacterium
GTATCTAACCTTTCATAGGACAAAGGGATTAATAAATTTTATTAGTTTAACTAATTGAATAAAACTATTCCTTAGTTTAAATATCTAATAAAATTTATTAGATGTTTTCTTTTAAATTAACTTTATTACCCCTGAAGATTTTTTTACATGAAAACAAAAAAAAGATACTAAACTTATATTAGGTTTAGTATCTTTTTTCTTACTTTTTAGTAAATCTACACTTTGGAAAATTAGAACATCCATAAAATTCTCCAAACTTTCCTTCTCTTTTTACTAATTTACCACCACAAGAAGGACATATATCATCCTTTGTTTCAACTTCCTTATTAATTTCACTTTTATATCTATCTGCAATACTTACATATTCTGATACATTAACATCCAAAAATGATTTAGCAATATCTTCCATAGTCTTTTTATTACTATACAAATCCTTATCATAGTTAGCTATATCCTTTTTGATATAATCAATCAACTGATCAACTCTAATAGTATTATTTTTTATCTCACGAGGAGCATATTTTGTATTTAAGAGAGATTTTGAATTTGATAAAACAACTAAAGGTTTATACCAATAATTATCAAAATACTTTTCTCTCATACTAGCAAACAATTTATTTGTTTTGCTTAACCATCTTTTCTTAATTATTTCCTTATGTCTTTGAGCTTGTGTATAAGGTGAATAAATTCCTTCTTTTATTTTTTTACCATTTACACTATACTCTCTACTAAATTGACCTTTATTATCAACAGTAATATTTCCTATTAAATTTTTACATTCTATTAAATATACAGAACCTTTTGTAACAATTACATAATCTATTTGAGCTTTTAAATCTTCATAAGTTAAAGTAATATCATGTAATACATACATTCCAATATTAGCATTTTTAAGTTCAAATGCTATTTCTTTTTCACCTTGTAAACCTAGTTCCAATAATTTAATATCTTTATCAATCTTCTCTTTATCCTGTACTTTATCTCTTATTTCTTTTAATTCATTTATTTGTCGTTCTAAATCACTATCTTCTTTTAGAAAAATAGTATCTCTAAATATATCAAAAAGTCCCATTTGTATCACCAATTAAATTATATCATTATTACCATTTATTGGTAAAACTAAATATACGCTATTTATATTTCCTAATTTATTAATTATAATATCATTTAATGATAATAAAATAGTACTTTTCAAAATTGAACTATTACCTCAAAAAAATTGACACATTATACTTAATTTAGTATGATAATTTTAGTAAAAGGAACTGGTCGAGACGGAAACATCAAGGTCAGTTCTTTTTATTTTCTTCTATAATTGTTTCAATACCATTTAATATGACATAGAGACTTAAAATAAAGCTTTAAGGCTAAATGCACACATTATGTGTGACGGACGATTAGCCGTCTTTTTTATGCTACAAAATATCACCTTTATTTACCTGTGTTATACCATCATTGAAAACAATCGGCAAAACTAAATATACGTATTTATATTTTTCAAAATCTATAGTATAATATTATTGGATATAAAAGAGACGTCTTAGTGCGAAAGATGTTCTCAATCCGTTTTAGGGTAAAGAAAACATATAACACTAATTAGATGTTTTCTTTTGATTCAACCAAATCCCTACCTGAAAAGTTTCTCTAGGATTACTAGTATAACTGCTAAAATAATTAAATACTCCACAGTATTTCCTTTCCAACGGATCACCTTCTTTCATACGAAAATAAAGGTTTTCAAACATCTAATATAAGGCGTCTCAATGGACTATTTTAATACACTAATTTCCAAAAGAAAAGCATTAATTTTAAACTTTTTTTTGACCATTTTAAAAGTACTAAACCCACGAATTTAGTACTTTTTTTATTACAAAATTTGATTTTTAGCCAATAAAATTTTCAAGATTTATTTTTTAAATAACTCAATCTCAAGCTCATCTTTAACCAAGGTTCGCGAAACATTTAATTTAAACAATTCAATATCTGTAATCTTAATATAAATTATTTCATTTTTACTAATACCTAAGAACTGTGCATTAGCTAAATCTACATATTCACGAATTCCTTTGCCTATCATATTGCTAGAACGCCAATAACTTAAATGTTCTCCAAAAACATCGTATTCATAAGTCATTCCTGATTCTGTCATAACAATATATTTTGAACTCTTTGTAAGTGCAATTCCATATATATCACTTTTCATTGAAATTTTTGCTTTAAAAGTAACTGCATTTTCAGCAAAATCTTCTATTACAACTTCAGAAACTTCCACTTGCTTATTTAAATCATTAAAATACTCATTATCAATCTCATCAACATGTAAAAATTTTTGTTTAAATTTAGCGAGCTCACTACTATAATTTTCTCTTATTACTGCAACACAATACGAAGAAAAAATAACACAAATAATAGCTACTACAATATTAATTACAACAGTCAAAAATTTAGTTTTCTTTAAACTTTCTTTTTCTTCAATAATACTTTTTTCTTCTAATTCTAATTCACTTTTTTTCTCTTTTAACAAAGCAATAGAAGGATTTAACCACTCCTTAAATGGCATTTTTTCACCATCAAATAAAATCTCTTCTTGCATTTGAGAATACTTAGATATTTCCTCAAACATCTTATCTATTTCTTCCAAAGTATATCTTTTTGAATAAGATTCAAAAGCTTTATTTATATTTAACATTAAATTATTTAAATTACATACACATATATCTAAGTTAGAATTTTCTACTCTAATGTCACTATCCTCATTAGTAAATACTATAATAGATTTTACCGGAACACTTGGAAACAATTTTTTCAAAGCTTTTAAATGATATTCATTTTGTAATATTGGATTCTTAAAAGCACTATTTTTCACAGTTCTAAAATACTGTGTCCATATTTCGCCTTTATCATCGCCATATATAGTACCCTTATAATGCTTAACTTCGAACACATAAAGTCCAGTCTCATGAATCATTAATAAATCTATCTCTGTAGTTTTTCCATTTCCAACAGGTATATTTAAATTCATTAATATTTTACAATTTCCCGAAACATTCTTATATAATTCTGAAAATAATAAAAACTCTCCATAATAACCTTTTCCACGATCATTCCAAAGTTGCTTTTGTTCCTCAATATCTACATTAGTCATATTCTTATAAACATTCTTTAAATCCATAGTAAAAACCTCTTCAATAAAATTATATCATTACTATCAATTATCAGAAAAAAAATAAATAATACAAATTATATTTATAGTATAATAAACTTAAAGGAGTAGAAAAATGACAAAACAAATATTAACATCAATTACGATTTTATCTTTCATCAGCATTCTAATATTAGGAATAGTTTTCTTTATAAAAAGAAAAGATAAAAATATAGACAAAATTTTAAATATTACAGGAATTTTTTTGAGTATCATATCTATATTTTTGACTACTCTCATTAGCCTAATAACTATTAAAGAAGCCAACGTTGAAGTATCAATAACTGATGGAAGATATATAATTCAAGAAGGAAAAATATACTTAGTAAATAAAAATAATAAATTAGAAATGAGTAGATTTCCAGACTTTAGATGGTACATAAAAATTAAAAATACAGGGAACAAATCAATTGATAAAATTAGAGTAAAATTACAATTCGAAAATATACGATTCAAAAATATAAAATCTGAAACTGAATACATTTTTACTGATCATGTTTACGGAATGGGATACTACACATCACAACAATATCAAATTGAAAAATGGATTCCAGCCGAAAGTGAAATATTTCTACCAACCATAGATGATACTGAAGCATATATAATTGATAAAAATGAAAAATGCTATTTAAAAATTTTAGTATATTTAGAAGAAGATAAAACAAAAGAATTTAAATACGAAATCAATTTAATAAATGAGGCCGAATAAAAATCCACTAGTTCAACTAGTGGTTTTTAATTAACCCTATAAGGGTTTAT
>CAVAGO010000135.1:0-3668 GCA_963588075.1 bacterium
ACTATATACAGTCATACCTTGATGATTAGATTCTATTAACTTTTTAGAACCTTCTATATCATCATGATCTGTTATAGCTAGAACATCTATATTATTATTTTTAGCTAAATTTAATAATTCTGATGGAGTTAAAGTTCCATCAGAATGAATACTATGAGAATGTAAATCAATTTTCATGTTGCACCTCTTTAATTCTTTTTATTACGATAAGTCCCCCACCACTCTGGCATTATATCTTTTAAAGTTACTACTTCCTTCTTTTCATAATCAACTAATATTTCTAAATCATCAGGATTGTCAGTAAATTCAGTTAAATATTCAATACAATCAGGAGATGGAAGAATAACTTCTTCTAATTCATTTAAGATAATCATTCTTTTTATTTTTCTTTCACCATCATTTAACATTAAAGTGATAGCAGTTTTTTCAGCACTACTACAAATATTAGTATTTGATGCAATACTTAATCCTGTATATACTTTGTCATTTTCAGTTAAAATAACACAACTATTATTTCCATATTCAATAAATGGAGGAATACTTTGAGCATTTATAATATTTTTTGCCTCTTTATATAGAGTTGACCAAGATTTTTCCATATTACACCTTCTTCTTAGTTATCTATAATAACATAATAGAATTATTTAGACAATAAATTAAAGTTCTTTAGAATACTCGTTAGTTATATATATTCCTTTATTATTACCATCTGAATCTCTATTAATAATATAGAATGATACTAAGAATTCTTCAACATCCTTTATTTTAGATGTTGGAATCTTAATATAGAATGATTTTCTAGCGCCACGGTATACTGTTTCAGTAAATTCAGGCATTTCATAAATACGATCATTTATCATTAACTTTTTAATTAGAATTTCTCGATTAGAAGATAAATCGCTATTCTTGGCTTCAAAGTAAATATATGTAGCATTGTCAGCTTTTACTGTTTTGTAATATTCAATAAGTAAACTTCCTTTTTCATCTACTTTTATTAAACCTTTATTACCGTTAGTTATGGTATATTCTGTTTCAAAGTTAATAACACCCATTTTTAAATAATATTTTTCATAAGGTTCTTCTAAAATATAAAATACATTAATTCTGGTAAAACCATTTACATTTAATTTATCTAAATCTGTTTGATTTACTCTGAATGTAGCTTGTGAACCGACTTGAGCACCAATATCACTAGTATCACTTAATTCAAGAGTTGCTTCAGTATAATAACCATCAAGTAAAATACCTTCAACTGTTATAGTAGCCCAGTCAACGCTAGTTGTTAATTGAGCAGTAAATAAATAGCCACGGTCATCACCTTTTACATCAACAATTTCAAATAAAGATGATCCTTCTTGAATACTACTACCATTTCGAGGTGTTGGTACTATTAAATCACGATTTTTCTTTTTAGTTGATGTAGTTGTTCCTTTTTCAGTAGTTTCAGTAGTTTCTTCACTCTTCTCCCATGGTAATTTAAATTCCCAATCTATTTGATTACGATACTTATAAATGAGAAAACCACCGCCACCAAAAATAGCTATGACAGCAAGAAATACCAAAAACAAACCAAACTTATTAGTTGCTCTTTTCTCCATATGGACGATATTATCACTTGTTATCTGACGCATATTAACACACCCTTATTATTAATAATATTATAACACAAAGAAAACTAAAATATGGAATATAATTAGAATATATTATATAATCTTAGATATAGAGGTAAGATATGAAAAAGAGTTTATATATGTTATGGGGATTAATAATTATCTTTTCAATAATTAATACTTGTTATGCAGAAAAAACTATAGAATTAGATAAGCCTATTATAGAATATAAAAAAGAAAAATATTATGGATTACAAGGATTTACTGTTACTGATAAACATCTTTTTGTAATTATGATAGGACATAATGATACTAAGTCTATTTTAAAAATATATGATTTAGAAACTATGAAAGAAATACAAAGTATTGAAGCTAATAGCTTAGGTCATGCTAATGATGTTACTTATAATAAGAATAATAATAAAATATATGTACTTGCTAGTGGTGGTAGTAATGAAATATATACTTTTGATGGAGATAGTTTTGATTATGAAGGTAGTTTTGAATTACCATTACCAGCTAGAAGTATTACTTATATAGAAGATGAAGATATATATGCTATTAGGACTATTTCTGTAGGATATAGATTAAATAATAAGTTTAATTTAATTAGTAAGATTCCTTTTATAGTGGGAATGAATTTTAATGTAGATATTGGGAGACAAGGATGGACTTATTATAATGGATATATTTATTATGCTAATTGGTCTTGGATAAGATATGGTGGAGATGGAACTAATATAATTTATGTATATGATTTAAATGGGAAGATTCAAGATACAATATATACTGATAATACAATTGGGGAACTTGAAGATATAGCATTTTATAATAATAAGATGATATTAGGATTTAATGGGTATGATGGAAATATAAAGTTTTATATGATAGATAGTCCTACTATTGAAAAGAAAGAAGTTGTTAATGTTTTAGAAGTTGAGACTGAGAAACAAGATTCACCTACTGTACTATGGTTATTTATTAGTATATTTTGTATTGTTTCTATTATATTTATTATTTACTTTATAAAAAGAAAAAAATGAGTACTTGGTACTCATTTTATAGTTGGTAGAAATTAATTCTGATATTACGATTATAATCAGATAATACTATATTAATAAAATCATCTAAAGTTATTTCTAAATGGAATGTACAATGATAATCTTTTGGACTATAAGAGTCGAAAGTAATTAATGAAGTATCTTTATCATAATTGTAACGACCATTTATAATTGAATCTTTAATATACTTAAGTTTTGTTTTATTAATATTAGATTCTCTTCTATTTTCATCTTTAGCATCATTTAATTCTTCTCTTAGGACTTTTATTTCTTTAACTAGTCTTTCTAATTCACGACAATTTCGAGCTAGTGATGCAGCATTTTCTTCTTTTAGGGTTGTATTATTCTTAGGGATTGTACGAGCTACATCTAAGCATTTATTGATACGACGATTTATGATAACTACTTTTTTATTTAAATTAGATAGATCACTTATTATACTTTTATATTCTGTTGTTTCGTAATCGATAATTGTTGGTTTTAAACTATCTAGTTTTAATAATGCATAGTTGAAATACTTATTAAGATTATCTTCATCATATACATAGTGAATATAGAAGTTAGCAATAGTTAGAGCATTCATAATTTCATCTTTTTTAGCTCTTAAATCAAATAATTTACGACATTCTTGTAATGTATAATGACATTTATAAGCATGAGATAAACTTCTTAATAATTCATAATTTTCTATTAATTTTCTCTTATTTAAACTAGATTTACTATTATGACATTTTAATATATCTTTTATATACTCAGTTAAGACATTTTCATAATGCTCTTCATTAAGCATTTTTTCGATTTTTTGTTTTTCTTCTTTAGTGAAAGAAACATTCTTTTTATTAATAGATAAAGCAAATTTTTCTTTAGCTAAAATACTATTAATATCTTGTAATTGTTTAAAATCATAATCTTCGATTACAGATAAAGTATCTATTAAATACTTAATATCTTGATATGATAATTTCTTTTCATCCTTACGAGTTACATTGTACTCATA
>CAVAGO010000136.1:0-3562 GCA_963588075.1 bacterium
TTCACGATTTGAGATTTCAGTATCGATTAAGGATTTTAATTCAGTATCTTTTGATTCTCTACTGGATGTTTCTTGAGTGATTAAATTTTTAAGTTTATTAGTATAAGAATCAGGAATATTTTCTTCTACTATATTTGGATATAATTCTTTTGTTACATCATCTTCTGGATGTAATGTTGTAATAACTTTTTCTGTCATTTTTATCCTCCTTATAATAAATAAGGTAGGTAGAAGTTAAATCCACCTACCTATTAAGTTATTAAATGTTAATTATGCAACGTAGAAAATAATGAAGTTTTCATCTAAATCATTGAAGTACATTACATGTTCTTTATACCAATAATTATAGAATTCACCTGAATGAATGTAATTAGTTTCTACAGAAGGATCATCTTTTGTAATACCTAAAGCATCGTGGTCAAATAATACACCAATAATACCTGTTTTATTAACTGTTGCACCACTTGCTGTTTTTACATTGATAGATGAGCAACTAGTGAATGAAGAATCTTCACCTACACCTTGCCATGCACTAACTGTATCAGAATATGGAAGTTTAACGAATTCGTTATGCCATGTATCAGCTGCAAGATATGTATCACAGTTTTCACTGAATTCTTCTAATAAAACTAAATGTTGTTTATCTGAAGGAGTGAATGTTTGAGTTCCTGTTTGATTGAATAATGTAGAATATTTTTGGATTTTCTTTTGGTATTTCTTGATAACACCAGTTGCATATTGTAAGAATCCTCTATCATAAATACATTGATCAGCTGTTAATGTTGTACCTTTTAACGCGTTGTATTTAGCTAATAAGTTAATAGCTGTATTGGGTTTTTTAGTAATGTTATTAAATACTTCACCTGTAAAGTTATTAATAGTCATCATAATTAATGAATCCATTTTAACTTGAATTGAATTTTGTACCATTGTTTCTAACATTGAAACGAAGTTACCTAATTCATTAGCACTTGTGAACGCTGCCTTAATTTGTTTTTTAGTAATTGATTTTCTAATTTCAAAAGCGTCATCTTGTTTGAATAATTTACATGAGATTTGAGATTCTACATATTCATTATCAGAGTATGTTGTACCACTTACTAAAGCCCAAGATTGGTTGATTTTAGCCTCATCTAATTTAGCTCTTAATTTTTGTGTGATTTGTCCATATTCAAATGAATCTCTATAGATTTTAGGTGCTCCACCTTCATATTTTCTATCAACGAATACTGTTTTACCAATCTTCATTAATAATGAATCAATGAATGTTTTATAAGCGTTCGCATTTTCTAATGCAACACCTACATCAATTACATTTGTTAAATCTTCAGCTAAAATTGCTGTTTCTCCTAAAATTGATTGTGTAGCTGAATTAACTAAACTAGCTACATCTGTTGTTTTTACTGTTACTAATGCCATTTAATTATTTCCTCCTTATATTTATTTAATAGCATTTAAGACATAGAATTTCATCTATATCTTCAAATATTTGTTTTACGAAGTCATATTGTCTTAACTTAATTTCACTCTCTAACATTTGTTGTGAAGTAGTTACACCAATATTACCATGTCTTGTTAGTTTTCGATAGTTATCATCTTCACTACCTATTACGCTATCTTCATTGGATTGTTCTCCTGTAGAACTTGCTTTTGAACCTGTAACACCTGATGGAGTTGATTCGATGGAATTATATCCATATACACCACTCTCTGTGTCAGATGATCCATTAGAAGTTGATTTACCTTTAGATTTAGTTATCACGTTTGTATTAGTGGATTCTTTTTCTTCCATAGAATAGTTTTCTAGAGGTGCATATTCAGTTTGAATTGCTACATAGATTTTATCCCATTTATCTTTAAATCTTCCTAATATAACTAATGATAAACTATTTAAAGCCATTAACGGTGTTGATTTATTATCTACATAATATCCAACTAATTTTGAGATATATTTATCTCCTGAATGAAAGAAATAATCAACACTGGTAGATTCAAAATCTAATTTATAGTTATCGTATAACGCTTGAATGAGATTAGAAGATGAAAAATCTTCTAATGTAAATGATTCATTAATCTTTTTTCTCATCTTCAGTTTCTCCTTCTTTAGATTCTTCAATAGGTTCTTCAGTTGTTTCTTCTACTTTTGGATCCTCTACTGATTCGATTTGCTTTTCTTCCATTTCTAGATTCATTTCTACTTCTTCTTTAAAGTTCTTCCAAGATGAAGATAAATCAACGCTGATATTTAATCCAAATAATTCATTAATATCTTTACAAGCCTTTTTTCTACATTCCAACATATCATCAATGACTGGAAGTAATGCGTCATCATTCATAGATAATTCATTTTCATTTAATGATTCTCTTTTCATGTTGTAGTTAGCGTTAATTCCTAAATCCATATACCAATTAGCTTTAATATATTGTTTTAGTTCGATTAAGTCTTTAATATCTGTATTATTTGTACCAATATCTTCAGTAGTTAATGATTCTTTAAATAGTGAGGAAGATACAATAGCCGTTAATTTAGCACCTTTATATACATCCTCGAGTAATTTATCAATAGATTCTTTTGTGATGTCATCATCGGCTTTAAATACCTTTTTGAGTCTAGTATTGAATGTTGCATAATTGATTGAAATATCTACATTCGCTAATTGAATAGCGTTTGTTTCATTTATAGGATAAAGTCCCATATATGTGGTGTCGTTTCTAATCTCTACACAATCTTCACCTAGAATGTATTCCTTCTTTAAATCAGTCAATGCTGGATTAACTATGATAGATTTAGAAGGTTCGTGATTCCAAGTAATGTAATCGTGATATGATCCTTCTAATACATAATATCGACCATTATGGTGAATAAAGAATGATTTACCTTTTAACTGTGTATATTTCTCCATGTCATAAGAACTAATTCCTTCAGGGAGTCCTGTCCATTCAAACATTCTATATGTCTTATTAAACATAGAACGGATATACATATCAGTTAAATTTTCTATTGATAACCTATCTGTAAGAGTTCCACCTTCTTCTACAATCCAATTTTGTCTTGATGGAATCTTATTCTCCATCAGTATCTAATGTGATTGTATCGGTCATTTGAGAATCTTCACTAGTGATATCAGATTCTTTATGAACGCCACAATCGACTTTACTATTACAAGAATTAATAATATCGTCGAACTTTTGATTAATAACCAATATTTCTTCATCAGATATTACACCATCTTTAATAGCTTTAACATACCAATCATAGAATACACCTATTGCTTTAATCTTATGTCTAAAGCATTTGATGGATCTATATTTAGGTATCATTCGTGCGATGATCTTCATCGTTGCCTTAACGATAGCAATTAAGGAACTGATTACTAGAATCGCATATAGACCGATTTCAACTATCGTACACCATGTCTCGGTCCAACCTAGTTTGAGTAATAACTCGTGCATATGCTATATTACCTCCTTTATATCATTATATTCCACGTGAAACATTTTGTCAAAGTTATGTCCCAAAAATAGTACATAAGGAGTTGTGTGTTATAGGTCACATCCATTG
>CAVAGO010000137.1:0-3534 GCA_963588075.1 bacterium
TTATATACTGTAAATACTTCAGATGTTTACAATGGTGAATTTTTAAAACCAGAATTATCATTGGTGAAGGATTTAAAAGGTCAATTTAAAAAGACTTTTATAAAAGATGATATATTATTTAGCGAAATAAGACCGGCAAATAGACGTTTTGCAAAAGTCGATTTTATAGAAACTGAAGATTATGTTGCATCAACTAAATTAATGATATTGAGAAAATTCAATGATGAAGTAAATTTAGATTACTTTTATTATTGGCTAACGAGTGATAGTATGTTATCTATGTTACAATCTAGAGCTGAAAACAGAATTGGTTCTTTTCCTCAAATTACATTTGATTTATTAAGTGATTATAATATTCCAGTTCCTGAAATTGATGAACAATTAAAAATTTCACAACTTTTAAAATCAATTGATGATAAAATTAATCTTAATAATAAAATTAACTCTGAATTAGAGTCAATGGCTAAAACTATATATGATTATTGGTTTTTACAATTTGAATTCCCTAATGAAGAAGGTAAACCATATAAATCTTCAGGTGGTAAAATTGTATGGAATGAAGAATTAAAAAGAGAAATTCCTAAAGGATGGAAAGTAAAGCATGCAAGTGATATTTCAAAAATATCTACTGGTAAAGAAGATGCTAATCATGCTACTGAAAATGGTAAATATTGTTTTTTTACGTGTTCTAATGATGTTTTGAAATGTGATGATTATACATTTGATGGGAATTCAATTTTAATTGCCGGTAACGGAGACTTTAATGTTAAGCATTATAATGGTAAATTTAATGCTTATCAAAGAACGTATGTAATTCAACCTTTTGAATCAAAATTTATTGGATTATTAAATTTATGTTGTAAAGAAACAATAACTAAGTTTAAAAAAGGAGCGAATGGTTCAATCGTAAAGTTTATTACTTTAAACGATATTCAAAGTATCCCAATTTTAATTGGTGAAAACGATAATTTACTTGAACCATTTAATAAAATTTTGTGTACTATGGACCAATTGAAAAGTGAAAATCAAGAATTGTCTTCACTTCGTGATTTTTTATTACCACTATTAATGAATGGACAAGTAACTTTTAAAAAATAGTTAAAATAGGAGGCATTATTATGATTCCAATAAAAATGAAAATTCGACCTCAATTTTTGCCTTTAATTAGAAATAAAATTAAATTAAATGAATATAGGCTGGCTTCACCAAAATACAGTAATGTCCATATTGGTGATCTAATTTATTTAATTAATAATCAAGATAGCAAAGATTATGTTAAAGTTGTTGTAGACAAAATAGATAAATATAAAACATGGGATGAAGCTTTTTTAGGTAAATGGGAGCATGATTTTAAGGGATTATATAACTCATATGATGAACTTTTAAAAGAATGTTACAAATTTTATTCTAAAGAAGAAGTTGATTTATATGGAATTGAAGTTTTTAAAATTGAACTTTTAAAAGACAAGAATATTAAAAATGCAAGATACTTATTTGACACAAATATTATTGTTCAAAGAGAAAGCATTTCAAATACAAATAATACTACTGCAATTATGTTTAAGTTGGTTGAAAAAATTAATGGTAAGCAATTTTATCATCCATTAACAAAAGATGAACTTAGTAATTATGTTGATGAAAAAGTTAAAAATGCAATGTTAAATAAACTTAATGCATATGATGAACTAATTCCTTCTAATGATTGTAATGAAGATTTTGAAAAAGTTTGTAATAATTATAAAAATGATAATAATAGCAAAATTGATAATCAAATATTATTACAAGCATATAATGGTAGAGTTGATTTCTTAATTACGGAAGATAGAGCTATTTTAAAAAAAGCAAATGATTTATTAATAAGAGATTGTGTTTTAACTTGTGACGAATTAATCAGAAAAATTGAAGATGAAAATCCCTCTTTGATTGATTATGATGTTTTATCTGTCAAATTAAAAAAGATAGGAAATTTGAATTTTAATGATAAATTTTTTGATTCGTTGAGAGAAGATTATGAAGGATCTAAATTTAATAATTGGCTGGAAAGAAAAAGTAATGAAGACGCATATGTCTTCGAAAATAAAGATGGACTTCAAGGATTTTTATATTTAAAAACAGAAGATGAAACACATGACTATTCATATTTTGAGCCTATTTTTGAACCAAAGAAAAGACTGAAAGTAGGAACATTTAAAATAAATAGTACTGGTATTAGACTGGGAGAAAGATTTCTTAAAATTATATTCGATAATGCATTGAAAAGAAATGTTGACGAAGTTTATGTAACATTATTTGAAAATAAAAGAACTGAAGTTAAAAACTTGATGAACCTTATGTTGCAATGGGGATTTGTTAAAAAAGCAATAAAAGTAGATAATGGTGAGATAGTATTGGTTAAAGATATGAAAAATTATGACTATACCAAATCCCCAAAATTTAACTATCCTTTATATCGTAATGATAAAATTGGAATCCTACCAATTCTTTCTTCTTACCATACAAAATTATTTCCAGATTTACATTTGATTAATGAAAATATGGAATTATATAATGATGCATGTAGTTATGCAATTGAAAAGATATATGTTTGTAACAGTCAAAATATTAAATTAAATCCAGGTGATTTATTATGTATATATAGAATGGCTGATTATAATAAAAAATATCGTTCAGTAGTCAGTGGTATTTCTATATTATCTGAAATTATCTATCCAAGCTCACTAGATGCGTATTTGAAAATTTGTAAAAACAGGTCGGTTTTTAAGGAAGAAGAATTAAGAAAATTTTATAATACAAATAAGTATAGAACCGTAATTAAATTATTGTTTTTAAAACCATTTATTCAAAAAGTGAATTTAAATGATTTGTACGAAAATAATATTATTAACTCTAATAGTGGCCCTCGAATTAGCACATTGATAAGTGAGGAAAATTTTATAAGGTTACAAAAACTTGGATTGGAGGAAGATTAAAATGAAAAAGAAATTGATCATATCGATTAATCCAGAACATGTAAACAATATCATTAGTGGTTTAAAAAAATATGAATTTAGAACGAAAATTGCCAAGTGTGATGTTGATAGATTGATAATATATGAAACTTCTCCGATTAAAAAAATTGTAGGAGAGGTAACTGTTTTACAAACATTACAAATGACTCCAAAAGAACTTTGGAAAATTACCAAAGATGAGGCTGGTATATCTAAGGAATACTACGATGAATACTTTAAGAATAGAACGGTTGCTTATGCATATAAATTGGGTGATGTTGAAGTGTATGAGAAACCATTAGAGTTAGCGGATTTCGGACTCAAAACTCCCCCTCAATCGTTTGTATATATTGATTAATTTATCCAGAAATAGAAACAGGATAAGAGTATGGCGCACTGTGGCGTCAACTCGACTTTAAACAAGTTTAACACTGGGATACCCAGATGACGTATTAAAAGGAAAAAAGAAGTATTACAAGTGAATTATTCACAAACGTAATACTTCTTTTATTATGCTTATTTATCTTTATTCTTAAGTGTAAGAATG
>CAVAGO010000138.1:0-3399 GCA_963588075.1 bacterium
ATCTAGTAGAAAGGATATTCTTACGTTTGAAGTATTAAGTGAAAACATTTCTTCTGGAAGAGATATTATATCTGATTTAGAAGGTATTATCTTTAATAAATGATTTAATCTTTGATAAATAAATTTCTTATCTTCGATATTATTTAAAATAAAAGGATAAATTAATTTATAATCTTGAGGTGATAATTCGTTTTGTTTAGTGATTATTTGTAGAATATCGCGGTATTCAAGAATATTTACTTTATTAGTATATATTTCTTTTGGTATTTCTATTAATTCTTCGAATTTATTATCGACAAATTTATATAATTCAGATATTTTCTTTTCAGTTATTTCAGATAAGAAAATTATATCTGGTAATTTTGATAATTTATTAAATTTCTTTTTTGATAATTCATATAGATAAAGAATTCTTTCTTCAGAAACTATTTTGTCATAAAATAGAATTTCTGGGATTTTAAATAACTTATTTAAATCATTTTCTGATAAATTAAACAATAGATTTATACGTGTTTCTGATGCTTTTTCATTAAATACCACATCTGGTAGTTGGGATATTTTGCTTATATCATTTTTTATCAATTGAAGAATAAATCTTACTCTCTTATTACTCGCTATATAAAAATTAAAATTAATGTTAGTTAATAGCTTGTAATCTTCATTAACTAGATTTATTAATAGCTGTAATCTTTCTTCAGTAGTTTTAGAACTAAAGATATAAGGACTTAGCTTTTTTAGTTTTTGTAAATCAGATATGTTTTTTCTTAATAATAAATTTAGTCTTCTTTCTGAACAATTTAATACTTCACTTGAAATATTTTTTAACTCAGATATTTTATTTGTTGAAGTTTTACTTAATAAATCTTTTATTTTCTCAATACTTGTATTTCGAGAAAATATGTAAGTTGGTAAATTGTATAAACAAGTTATATCATTATTTCCTAAAGCAATTAATTCTTTTAGGTAATCGATATATGGCTGTTCTAGAAAAATCGTATCTGGTAATTTTATGATATTTTCAATATTATTATCAGCAAGTTTGATTATTTTTTTGATCCATGAAACTGGAACTGCTGAGGAAAACATAGATGCTGGTAGCTTATTTAATAAATCTTTATCTTCTTTAACTAACTCCATTAAAAAGTTAATACGATCAATATGTGTTCGATAATAAAAGTTTGGAGTTGATTTGTAATTAAAATTAAAATATTGAGATAGTAATAAGATTGTCTTATCTGTTTCAATTGCGAGATTTTTTTCTTTTTCAAGAGGGATAATACCTCTACTAAATTCTTGTAGATATTCTAACGGAACATAACAAATATTATCTAAGATATTTACTTTTAAAGATTCGATATTTCTTCTGGTAACTACTTTGTATTGATTATCGCTTAAACATTCACTTAGTAAATCAATTGCAATAAGAGAAGTTTTTAAAGTGTGATATTCTTCATTTTGTTCTACTATTATGTTTGGTTGATGTTCTTTAAAATATATAGATAAATTGTTTTTAACCTTTTTTTCTATTATAGTTTGAGTTTCTTCTGACACTTTATTATATAAATATTGACCTATAAATATTAAATCCCAGATAATAGATGTACTTTTTGACAAGTTAAAAATTATTTCGTAATTATTTTTATTATAAGAATATTTTTTTAAATAGTTGTTTTTATTATTCAAAAAATTTCTGATTACTGCTGAATTGTCATAGTTATTGTTTGGTGTATTGTGAAATACTGTTTGAAATAATTCATATTGTTTAATTAAATCCTTTTTATTCTTTATCATACTATCAACCCTTATTTTATAATTATACCATAAATATATAAGAAAAGAGACTCATTTTTTATTGAGTCTCTAATTCAACATCTATTGCGAATTTTGGTTCACAAGTTAAATTTATTTTTAATTGTTTTAAAGCTTTTTTATCTCCGTTTTCAACCATGTATGTTGCATGGGCTTCACAATTACGAAGTTTAGGCAAATTGTTTAAAGCTTTTTCAGCCATTGGATTAGTTGTTGAACAAATACTTAACGCTGTTAGTACTTCAGTTAAATGAAGTTTTTCTTGTTCACTACCTAAGCTTTTTTTCATAGCTAGCATTGGTTCTAAAACATTTGGTGATATTAATTTGATATCATCAGGAATTTTAGAAAGTTCTTTTATAGCATTTAGAACAACTGTACATGCTGGTGACAAAATATCTGTTTCTTTACCTGTTATTATTTTTCTTTTTGATATTTTTAAAGAGATAACATTTACGTTTTCTTTTTCACTCTTTTTTAGTGCTGGTTCGATTACATCAAGATATTTTTCATCGATATTTAATTCATTCATTAGAAGTTTTATCTTTTTGCATGTATCTTCATCACTTAAACCTAATTTATAATTGTTTAATTCGTTGTAATAACGTCTTACTATTTCTTTTTTTGATGCTTCCTCTACTACTTTAGCATCTTTAATACAATTACCAATCATATTAACTCCCATATCTGTTGGAGATTTATAAATGTCTTGGCCGGTTGCTCTATTTAAGATACTTCTTAATACAGGAAACATTTCAACGTCTCTATTATAGTTAACAGCCTTTTCACCATATGCTTCTAGATGAAATGGATCAATCATATTAACATCTTTTAAATCTGCTGTTGCAGCTTCATACGCTAAATTAACTGGATGTTTTAATGGTAAATTCCATACTGGGAATGTTTCAAATTTAGCATAGCCAGCGTTTACGCCTCTTTTATTTTCATGATAAACTTGAGATAAACAAGTTGCTAACTTACCACTACCTGGACCTGGTGCATTAACTAAAACTAATGGTTTAGTAGTTTCGATATATGGGTTTGCTCCATATCCTTCATCACTTACGATAGTATCAACATCAGTTGGATAACCTTTTGTAAATGTATGAATATAAGTTTTTATACCATTTCTTTCTAACTTTTTAATAAATTTATCGACACTTACTTGATTTTTATATAATGTAACTACTACTGAATTAACAGTAAAGCCCATTTTCTTTGATTTATTAATCAATTTAATAAGTTCGTTATCATAAGTTATACCGTATTCGCCACGAATTTTGTTTCTTTCGATATCACCGGCATTAATACAGAAGATAATCTCTAAATCTTTTTTTAATTCTTGAAACATACTTATTTTGGCATCATTTGCAAAACCTGGTAATACTCTGGCAGCATGCGAATCATCAAACAATTTGCCTCCTATTTCAAGATATAAACGATCAAATAATTTAAATCTTTCTCTAATTTTTTGACTTTGAATTTTGACATATTTTTTATTATCAAATCCTTTTTCCATAATAATCACTCTCCTTTTACCTTTTATCTCTACCCTATGTTAATAATTATACCATTATATTTTTAATATGT
>CAVAGO010000139.1:0-3329 GCA_963588075.1 bacterium
GGATGATATAATGTGCCCAATTGAATATTCAGATTTTAAAATTAAAAATGATGTAGTTTTATACGATTTTTTTACAAATAATCAATTCGCAAAAACACATAGACATGAAAAAAAGTGTTATGAATTAGCGGAAGAATTTATCAATTATATAATGGATAATCCCCCAAAAACTAAATTGATTATCGAAGGTGTACAATTGTGGTTATCCATTAATTCAAAAGATAATATAATTCAATATGATAGAGTTATTAAATTTCCTATAGTTCTAAAAGGTACTGCAGGTTTATTGAGTACTTATAGAGCATTACAACGAGATAAATATAAATCCACTTTATATAAAATTGCACACAAATATACTTACATTTTTTCTGATAATATTTGTGTAGAAAAACTAAGAAATATGGTAAAGAGAGAAAATAAATTGTGTGTAAATAGCCTCGAAGGTTCTGTATATTCTTCTTCTATAGGAGTTTTTGGTGAAAGCAATAAATCTCCTACAACCATTGAAAGTATAGATTTTAATGATTTGTTAGAAGAAACTTCTATGGAATCTAAAAATGAAAAAGATGACAATACAGAATATATTTTTATTAGAAATGTCCAAGGTAGTTATAAAAATAAACTAAATCCTACTAATCTGTTAGATAAAGGGATCAAAATGATTGATCAAGTTGCTAAAGATGGTATAAGTTATAATCATAGTACAATTTCTACTAATTTGAAAGATGGTTTTGTCGGATTGACGTTAGATTCTAACAAATATCAAGCTAAAAAAGAATATATTTTACATACTGATAGAAATAGATATACCGATTGTTGTGATAAAACAAAATCTAAATATGCCACATTTGCGGTCCCAGTTACTAAAGAAGAACGAAAAGATATTGAAGATATGATTATAAATAGTGAACATAATGAAAATATTAAATATTCAGTATTTACTAACTTTTTAATCGGATTAAATTTATTAGCAAATTTATCCAATAAAAATATTTATAAATCTGTCGAATCTAAACAATTTAACGAAACAAAATTGGTTTGTTCGACGTTTATCGGATATATTTTATCAAAATGTTGTCCGTCTATTAAGAAAGCATTTAGTGAAAGTTATATCGATTTTAATAGAGTAAGTCCAAATAGATTAGTTAATGAAATTCCAAAATGTCGAAAACTTTTTGGAGGAATTTGGAAAGATTATAATTCTGATTTATCAAAATATTTGGATAAACATCCAGAATTCAAAAAATATAATAAGGAGATGGATTAATTATGAATATGACTCCTGCTATTAGAAAAAAGTATGAAGAAAGACTTTATTCATTGTTGAATGATTTTGATCCAAGTGGATTCAATTCTAATAAATACAAAGAAGCATTTAAAAAAATGAGCGATACTGAATTCGTCAATATTGCTAGAAGAATGTTAGATCCAAATCATGATGATTTTATATTTAGTATAGATATAAATGAAATGGAACGAGGAAAAGATGAAATTACGTTAGATAAAGTAAGAAAAATTTCTGAAAAATGGAAGATACCATTAGAAGAATATGTAATTATGCCATTTAGAAATCCTAAAGATCCACAAAATCCGATGGTTACATTAACTAAGATTCCAATCGTATATTGTCAAATTCGTCGTTTCTTTCAACAGATGTTGCAACACAAAAATGCAATTTCTAATGATAATGGTAAAATTAATCCTATAACAGGTCAAGTTACAGGGGAAGATAAGACTGCATCTACAACAAACGTTCAAACTTATGCATTAACTGTTACAAATGAAAAGAATGCCCTTAAAGAATTTTTAGGTCCAAGATCGGATGATAGTGTAAGTAAACAAGAAATGTTAACCGAAATCGAACGTACTGGTGATGTTAGACTTGACGATTTAACAATGAAAACTCATAATAAACAAGCTATAAATACTACAGAAACATTTTTGAAAGCTGCTTGTCTTAATGTAGAATTTCATGGAAATGATAATTAAAAACTCGTATCGAATTACAATATCAATTATATATTATTTTAATGAAGATTAATAAAATAATCTTTATAATAAATAACTTTAAGGAGGATAGTTTTATGACTATCTACAGTAATTTCGATTACAACAAAAACAACTTTAGAAAAGCACCAAAAGGGAATTTGGTGAAGAAAATTGTAACATGGATGTTATTTATTATTACTTTTTGTATTCTTTCGATATTATGTGTGAAAGAATACAAGAAAACGATGATAGTCTTAAACGAATATCATCAAGATTATGAAAAATTGGTAGAATTTGCAAATAGAGACTATCAATCTTTCGAGTATGAGACTGTTGAAAAACAGTCTTATTTGATTGAACTGTTTCCGTATGGGGTAACTGATAATCAAAAATATCAGGCAGGTGGATACAGGTTAATCAAAGTTACCTGGTATAATGATAAAAGAACTAAGGTTGACGATATAGAATATTATATCGTTCCTGATTGGAAATCATTAGAAGGGTAAAAAAGAAAATTGAAAGGTGGAAATGTTTCCACCTTTCTTTTTTTTTTAACAATTTACTAATGTTTCTATCATTATTCTTCTGTTATTTGGAATTTTATACATTTCATTTATTTTGATAATGTTTCTATCTTTAATTATATGTTTCCAATTATTCATTATTACCTCGATTATTGTGTTATATTTTAAACTATTTAAATTTTCTTCTAATTTAATCAATTTGTTTTGTAATTTTCTCATACTAGTAAACATTTTTAATACTAATAAATGTACTTTTGGATCATTGAAATTTTCATTCATATGAGTTTTTATATATTTCATAATTACATCATCAATTTTGACAGAATTACATATTTTCAATTCGTCTAATATTATATATACTGGAAGTAATGCTAATACTGAATTAATAAATATATCCGATACGCCATCTAATTTATATTTTCTAAATTCGTCGAATGTATATAATCTTGGTTTATAATTTTCAAATATCAATTGATATAAATTTTTATTTATTCTGTATAATAATTCATTTTTATCATCATTCCCAATATTTATATAAAAACATTGTTCATCATTCTTATTTTTTATCAAATTAATTTTATTCATTAAATTATATTTAAGATAAAATGCTTGGTCATCTTTTTCGTAATAAATGGTATAAACTCTCGGAACCATTAATAAAATTTTATTAATAAATTTAACTAAATTGTTAATTTTTTCATTTGATTTATATTTTTTATTGTTGATAAAGATGTAATAAAAACTTAAACAATCATGTTTATTATAAAAATAATTTTTATAATGAGCAATTAAATTTAATAATCCTACTATAAATTG
>CAVAGO010000140.1:0-3154 GCA_963588075.1 bacterium
ACCTCGAATTGTGAAATTCGAGACGAAATTAATTTATTAATTTCTTTTGTTCTATAATTTATTTAAGGAAGATAATCACTAATTAAGTGGTACATTTGAACAATCCGAATGCCTTTCTTTTAGGACAAGACATTGGTCGTTAGTTGCTAGCTAACGAAATGTCCTTTTTATTTGCGCAAAAGTATTAAATTATATGTTTTAGTTTGTTTTGTTGATTAAAATGAGAATTTACTTTACAAAAAAAGAATATTCTTATATAATCTATTTTAGTAGTTTTGTTATTGATCTGTGATGGAGACAAAGTACTTTGAAATCTTAATAGAGACTTAGTGGTTGGTGGAAACTAAGAAGAGGAAAAAGGAAATAGCTATCTTCGGAGATTAATCGGGTAAAACCGTTATATTAATTAAGTAAAATAAAGGATGGTACCGCATTATTTGCTCCTTGGCAAATAGTGTGGTTTTTTATTTAAGGAGATGGAATATGAGAATATTTTTAGTAGCAGGTAAAGCGGGTTGTGGTAAGAACGAAGTAGCTAGTATTATAAAAGATACTTTAGGTAATTCTGTTGTAACTTCTTTTAGTAAATATATAAAACTATTTACATTAGAATTAACTGATTGGGATGGTAGAGATATTACTAAACCAAGAGAGTATCTACAAAATATGGGAGATAAACTACGAGCGATTAATGAAGATTTTTTAACAAAACGAATATTAGAAGATATTGAAGTGTATGAAAAAGAAGGTATTACTAATGTAATAGTTAGTGATGTTAGATTAGTACATGAGATTGAATACTTTAAAAATAAAAGTGAGTATGATGTTATAACTATAAGAGTTAATTGTGATAATAGTGTTAGAAATTTAACTGATATAGAAAAAGGACATCATACAGAAACAGCTTTAGATACATATCAAGGATTTGACTATGTAATAGAGAACAAATATGATGAAACATTAGAAAAACAAATAAAAGAGATATTGGAAGGAATGAAGTAAAATGAATTTAAAAGACTTATATATTAATTTCTTTATTAGTAAAGGACATAAACAAATACCTAGTGCTCCTGTAGTACCAGAAAATGATCCATCAGTATTATTTAATACTGCTGGTATGCAACCATTAATACCATATTTAATGGGGCAAGAACATCCTTATGGAACTAGATTATGTGATTATCAAAAATGTGTTAGAACTAATGACTTAGAAAGTATTGGAGATGTTACACACCATACATTCTTTGAAATGTTAGGTAACTGGAGTTTAGGAGATTATTTCAAACAAGAAAGTATTGAATGGAGTTTTGAATTCTTAACTCAACATTTAAATATACCAGTAGAAAAATTAGCTGTTACAGTATTTGCTGGTAATGAGTTAATACCATTTGATCAAGAAAGTCATGATAAATGGTTAAGTTTAGGTATTAAAGAAGAAAGAATTGCTCGTACTGTAGAAGATAACTTTTGGATAGCTGGTGAAACTGGACCTTGTGGACCAGATACTGAAATATTCTATTTTAGAAGTGAAGATGAAATACCTGAGAAGTTTGATCCAGAAGATGATAGATGGGTTGAAATTTGGAATAATGTATTTATGCAATTTAATAAAGATAAAGATGGTAAGATAAGTGAATTACCTAAGAAGAATGTAGATACTGGTATGGGTGTTGAAAGAACTACTGCAATATTAGAAGGTGTTAATGATAATTATGAATCTTCTATATGGAAAGATGTTATTGAACTTATATCTAAGATATCTGGAATACCTTATGAAGATAATAAGAAGAGTATGAGAATTATAGCTGATCATTTAAGAACTGCTGTATTTATTAGTGCTGATCCTGCTGGTATTAAACCAAGTAATACTGATCAAGGTTATATACTAAGAAGATTAATTAGAAGAGCTATTAGACATGCTAAGACTTTAAATATTGATATTAATAGTGATTGGGAACAAGAAATAGCTAAATTATTATTAGAGAAATATAAAGTTTATTATAAAGAATTAGTTGATAATTATGATGTAGTTCTTGAAGTATTAAGAAGTGAGAAAGTTAAATTTAATAGAACTTTAGAAAAAGGTTTAAGAGAGTTTGAAAAGGTAGCTAGAAATAATGAAGATTTAGATGGAGCTACTGCATTTAGATTGTTTGATACTTATGGATTCCCATTAGAACTTACTGAAGAGTTGGCTCAAGAACGTGGTTTAAAGGTTGATTCTGAAGGTTTTAAAGAGAAATTTAAAGAACATCAAGAAAAGAGTAGAACTGCTTCTCAAGGTAAGTTTAAAGGTGGTTTAGCTGGTGATGGTGAAATAGAAACTAAGTATCATACTTGTACACACTTACTTAATGCTGCTTTAAAAGTAGTAGTTGGACCTGATGTACACCAAAAAGGTTCTAATATAACTGCTGAAAGAATGAGATTTGACTTTAGTTGTGATCATAAGTTAACTGATGAAGAAAAGGCAAAAGCTGAACAATTAGTTAATGAATGGATTGAAGCTGGTCTTGATGTTGTAGTAGAAGAAATGCCAAAAGAAGAAGCTGTTAAATCTGGAGCTGAATGTATGTTTATTGAAAAATATCCTGA
The DNA here is from genome assembly GCA_963588075.1 of bacterium. GTDB lineage: Bacteria > Bacillota_I > Bacilli_A > RF39 > UBA660 > Coprovivens. The sequence continues at coordinate 2,596 of CAVAGO010000140.1, forward strand.
TATTGTAACAGTTTATAGCATTGGAGATGTTTCAAAAGAATTATGTGGAGGTCCACATGTTAAGAATACTAAAGAACTTGGTAAGTTTAGAATTAAGAAAGAAGAAGCTTCAAGTGCTGGTGTTAGAAGAATTAAAGGAGTACTAGAATAATAGTACTTCTTTTTTTAGCAAAATTGGATGTTTTAGACAATTTGTGGTATAATGCATATCATTAGTGAGGTGAATACAAGTGATTTCAAAAGAGCAGATTAGTTCTAAAGCAAAAGATGCTGTTGTTTATCTATTAATGGGATTAAGTGAATTTAGAGATGAATTTGTTTTAACATTTAGTGATTATAAGGTTAATACAAGAATTGCATCACCATTATCTTTATTATCATTAGTAAATAATAGTAAAGAAAAAGAACAAAAAGATGTAGAAGTAACAAAGACTTTTGAACCTAGTACTCATATATATAAAAGAATGTTAAAATTTCCAGAAGATAGAAATTTATATTTAGAATATATTAACTCAGTACCTAGTGGGTATGGAGTTTTAGAACCAGTAGATGGTAGTGG
>CAVAGO010000141.1:0-3060 GCA_963588075.1 bacterium
GAAGTATATATGAAGATAAATAAATTTATTTTTTTAGGAATATTAATCTTATTTTTATTTCTGATTATGACATTTGCAAAAAATATGGAAAATGAATATAAGATTATTAGTGAAGAAACAAAGTATTATCGTACTACTACATTTATAAGTCCTTCAACGCAATTGTATTCTTTAGATTTAGAAAATTATATCTCGTATTCTGAAGAAATAACTAGGGAGGAATATGAAGACGGTAATGAACATGATTTGATAACTACACATACTTCTCATACTGTTGAAACAACATACAAAAGCATGACAACTACTATATCTGAAAATGGAACAAATTATAGATATAAAGTATATCTAAACTGGAAAAATATGCCTAAAATAAGAAGTTATGATGTTATGGCAATTGGACATTATGCAAGTGTAACGAATTCTTCTGGTATAAAGTTTAGTCAAAAGTATTGTACTAGTTCGACATCTTGTACTACCTCAAGTAATGTTTACTCACAGACTCGATCATCAACTGGATCTGGTGTAGTATTCAAATTGCCGGATAATAGTTCTATAACAACATTATCCCAAACTTTATATTTTGATGTAGAAAAAAGCACTAATGCAACCGTTATAAGTCAAAAAGCAGTAGGCGATTATTCCCATGCCGTTAAAAAGATAGTGGGAACGACAGCATCTACATTTGAAATCAATTTAACAGGAATTTACTTTGATTCCACATCTTCTTCTTATTTTGATGAAATAAATCCAGCTATTGCAACTTGGTCTGGAACTTGGTAAAAAACAAAATTGATATAGTGTCAAAAGAAAGAACTCGTAAATTATAAGAGTTCTTTTAATGTGCTAATATCGCTCCCAATTGTGCCGAATAAAATCTAGAAAGTACAAGAAAATAATATTAAATTATAGATAGAGAGAAATAGTTTGTCGCAATGTTTCTTTCGGATAGTTGGAAGGAGGTGATGTTTATATGAGAAAACTCAAAATGTTTTGTTTGGTTATGATTCTTTCTATCGTCGGTGTTGTTGGAGCTTGTGCTGCAACAAATACAATTTATAGTGATGAATCATATAGTGTAAATGCTGGAGGGCTGTATCTGTAGTTAATAAAAGTGCATCCTATAATACTGCTAAAGCTGATATGACAATTGATGGTGCAACATCCGGTGTTAAAAAAACAAAATACATTGCTTATAGATTAGAAAATGGAAGTTTGGTAAAAAAAGCAACTAAAATTACTTCTTTTACAGTATATACTTGTAATTTGGTATCTATAGGTAGTGTCGGAAAAGGAAAGTGGAGCATTACGAATCAAGCATTTGATGGATCAACTGATTATGCTGGTTGGAATGGTCAATTAAAATATTTATCAGTATCTTAATATTTATTATGTTAAAGGGAGAAGATTTCAGTTAGGCTGTAGTGGTTCTTCTCTCTTTAAATATTAAACATATTATGTTATAATAGAAATAGATTGTGGTAGAATTATTCACAAAACAAACAATAGGATAACAATGTTATATAATGGGAGTTTATCAGGATTTTTGAATATATCGAATTTTATACTGTGCTTGGTTTATGGAAAAATATACATTTTTATCTCAGATATATTTAATAATACTATGTATATTAAAAATTGTTTAAATGCATTAATTTGTATAATGCTATGTTTGTTAATGGCACACTTTTGTTTCGACAAAGATAATGATTAATGGTGGAAAGAGGTGAAAGTCGAGATTTTCATACTCGACAATGATATGTTATTAGAGTTAAAAAACGTAAGTAAAAGTTATAAAAAAATAAATTAAAAGTATTAAATAATGTGAGTTATAAATTTAAAAAAGGAACATTTTATTGTATAAATGGTAAGAGTGGTGCAGGTAAGTCAACTTTAATTCAGATGTTAGGATTACTCATATCACCAACTAGTGGAGATATTTTTATTAATGATGTGAAAGTTAGTTCTTTATCAGATGATGCTAGTGCAAAAATTAGAAATAAAAGTATCGGATTTGTTTTTCAAAGTTTTTATTTAGATCCAGTAATGAAAGCGTATGAAAATGTAATGTTACCAATGTATGTTAGTAATAATGATATAAATATAATGAAAAATAAATCATTTAATTTGCTAGATATGATCGGACTAAAAGATAGAAAGAATCATTATCCAAAAGAACTATCTGGAGGTGAACAGCAAAGGGTAGCAATAGCACGAGCATTAGCTAATAATCCTGATATTATTTTAGCAGATGAACCAACAGGTTCCCTTGATCCAGAAAATGAGGAAAAAGTATTGAAAATATTAAAAGAATTAACCAAAAAAGGAAAATGTGTTATAGTTGTTAGTCATAATCCAAATACAAAAAAATATGCTGATAAGATTTTGTCCATCGATAACCATACTTTAAAAGAGGTAACAAAATGAAAAATAAAATATTTTTATCGGTGAGATATCAATTTAGAAAAAAAAGTAATATTTTTAATGTTTTATTTATAAGTTTAGCTATGTTTTTGACTATAACAATAAGTTCATACAATTCATCCGCTATTAATTATATGAATGATGGTATATATGATTCTTTTTATTATAGAACTATGGAAGTGTGGAAAAGTCATAATGATATGATAAATGAAGATATTACACTTGAAGAAATAAAGAAGGATTTGAAATCTTTAGATCATATAATCAATGTATCTTCATCGTATTCGTACAGGAATCTTTTACATTTTTCGAAGTTAGAAACAAGCAAGTTAGATGGGTACGTAGAATTATTTTCGGCTAATAATACAACTTTGCCAGAAATTGTTTATGGAATAAATTTCCCAGAAGAAAAATCAAGTAATGAGGATTATATCATTTGTCCCGAAACATTTTATCCAACTAGTGATACTGATGAATTAAAGTATTTTAATAATAGTAACAGAATTAAATTGAATGATTTATTGAACAAATATTTAGTATTTGACTATAAAAGTAATTTTGAAACAAATGAATATAATATTAAAATGAAGTTAATAGGATTATATAAAAATAGTTCTAACTATATGGACGAGAATAAAT
>CAVAGO010000142.1:0-3023 GCA_963588075.1 bacterium
ATAATAGACCATATGTAGAATTCAAAGACGGAACAATTACATTTTACGAAATATATAATCAAGCTTTCGATAAAATGTTAATAAGTAGACCATCATGTGCTAATTGCAAATTTTGTGATAAAAACAGAAAATCTGACTTAACAATTGGAGATTTTTGGCAAGTAGAAAAATTTATTCCTGAAATAGCTGACAATAAAGGTATTTCTTTATTATTTATTAATAGCCAAAAAGGAAGTCAAATATTCGAAAGTATAAAAGAAAAGATGGAATATCAAGAAACAAATTTTGCTGATGCTTTTAAACATAATCACTATAAAAATATTCCAGAACACAAAAAGAGAAAAGAATTTTTTGAAGGAATATCTAATGGTACAATCAATGAAACAAATATTATAAAGTATATGAAAAAATATACTAAGAGACCTCTGTACAGAAGAGTATTAGGTAAAATAAAAAGAATTCTTCTTAATTTATTAAACAAACTAAAACATACTAATTAACTATTAGTATGTTTTTATATGTATTAAATACTCAGTATATAGTATTAAATAGTAAAAAAGTAGATGAAATAAACTAAAAAATACAATATTAAATAAAAATAGAATTTAGATTAAAAATAATTGAATTATTTGCAAAATTTGTATAAAATAAAAAACCAAGGAAGTGTTGAATATCACGAGCGTTTCGCAGTGTGTGAAAAATGGTTACTTTATAGGCGGATTTCAATGAAACCTTTACGAATCTGTAAACAAATGAATTCTTAGTGCAAAGTTAGGGACACTTCCTTTAAGGTGAATAAATATGAATTTAAATATAGAAGGTAAGTCAAAGTTAAGTAATATGGAAGAATTATGTAAAAAAATGAATATAGATTATAAATTTTTTAAATATGTCCTTTTTAAGAAAAAAAATCTATATAAAACATTTTTAATTCCTAAGAAAGACGGATATAGAGAAATAAATGTTCCATGTGATGAACTAAAGAATATACAAAAAGGCATAAAAGAATATATAGAGAAAGAATATGTAAAAAATACTCCTTTTCCTAATTGCGTAAAAGGTTTTTTAAAAAATGAAAGTATTGTTACAAATGCTCTAGAACATTACAAATCTAAACACATATTAACTATAGACTTGGAAAATTTCTTTCCAAGTATTCACTTTGGAAGAATTAGAGGGCTTTTCTTGGGGAAACCATTTTATTTTTCAAACAATATAGCTACCTTATTAGCTAAAATTGCATGCAAGGATGGAAAACTACCGCAAGGTTCACCACTTTCACCAATATTATCGAATTTTATATGTTATAGACTTGATTATAACTTAAGTAACCTAGCCAGAAAATACAATTGTAAATACACAAGATATGCAGATGATATTACAATATCAACAACAAGATTGAAAATACCAGCAGAAATAGCTTCTATCAATGAAAAACAAGAAATAGAATTGAATGAAAAATTAGAAAAAATTATATTGGATAATTCATTTTGTATAAATAAAAGCAAAACAAAATTAAGATACTTAAATTATAGGCAAGAAGTAACAGGTTTAATCGTTAATGAAAAAGTTAATGTTCCAAAGATTTTTACAAAGCGCTTGAGATCAGAATTAAATTATTTTCAAAATCAAAAATATAAAGAATATGGAAAGAAATATTTGAATTTAGAAGCAGTTGAAGAAGAAAAAATTAAAGAAATATGTAAAAAGCATGTTCTCGGGAAACTCAATTATTTAAAAATGGTTAGAGGAAAAACAGATAAAGTCTTTTTAAAATATGCTAAGCAATTTAATGAGATATTTAATGTTAATCAGTTTGATGTATCATATTTAGATATAAGCGAATATATTAAAGAACGTTGCTATATTATTCATGATTTTGAAGACAGTTATAATGGCACTGGATTTCTTACAAAAGAATATGGCTTGATAACATGTACTCATATTTTTTTGAACAAAGACTCAGTTGATGGATTTTATACCAAAATAAAAAACGAAGATTTAAATACAAATCTATATGCTAAATATGGATTGAACTTCTTATGTCATCGACAAAATGAAACACAAAAACAGCTTTTAGAATTATTTATTACAAAAAAAAATTATAAAATGGATGTTTGCAATTGTAAAATAGATATGAGAAAAAAGAAATTTGATAAGATTAGAATTGATTATGAACCACAAATTGGCGAAGAAGTACTGGCTTTTGGATTTGGTAATTATTTTAACGAAAACGATAATAGCTTTAAAATGATATCCTATAAAATAGTGTCAAAAGATAAAAATGACTTACGAGAGTATTATGCACTAGATAAACCAGTAGTTCATGGAATGAGTGGAGGACCAGTATTAAATCAGAATATGGAAGTAATAGGAATATTAGCAGTAGGGTCAGCATACTCGTATGAAGAATTCAGTAATCAAGTTTACAATGATGGTAGCAACGGATTCTTTGCTTTAAAAGATATCAAGGATTTATTAATACCAATAAAAGAAAAATAAAACTAATAAATAGGAAGGAGAATTAAATGCCTAGAAAAGGAAAAAAATTTGAAAATGAATATGCTTGGCTTCATGAAATAAATAAAGATTATAAAATAACAAGTCCAGCATATTTACCAGATAAAATAACAGGTGAAAAAAGAGAAGTAGATGTACTAATACAATATAATGATGAAGAAGGAAAGCAAAGGAATATTGCTATAGAGTGTAGAGATAGAAATCAAAATGAAAATGTAATGTGGATAGAACAATTAGTTACAAAAAAAACTGACTTAGGATTGGATTACATGATAGCAACAACAACTAAGGATTTTACTAAAAGTGCAGTAGAAAAAGCATTACATTATGGTGTAATTATAGAAAAAGCAGAAATGTTAGACTCGAAATTAATTGAAGAGAAAACTAAAGAATTTATGTGTGATATATTTTATTTAGTTGTTAAAGTAAAAGAATGTAATTTTTTACTTAATAATGGAAAAGTAATAAGCTTAAAAAATATGTTAAAAAATACTAATATTATT
>CAVAGO010000143.1:0-2873 GCA_963588075.1 bacterium
ACCTCGAATTGTGAAATTCGAGACGAAATTAATTTATTAATTTCTTTTGTTCTATGCCATAATATATAATATATAGCTAACGAGTGGTGATATTATGAGTAATAAAGAATCAACAGAATACGGAATAAGATACGAAGTAATCAAGATCAATGCTACAATGTACGTCCTAACACCAGTAGGCATAGTAGAAGGATATAGCGTAGGAGAAAACTTCTATAATGAAACAGTCCATAAAACTGCATACAACGTTGAATCTCTTCAAAATTCAGAGTTAGTAGATAGTATTATGTCGATAGAAGCATTAAAAAATCTTTATGAATATGATGATATAGATTTTATCAGAGATTTTTATTTAGCAGAGGAACAAGACTACATTTTAACAATCGAAGTCAAAGGTAATAGATTGATCAAAAGAAAAATAAACTTCAAAGAATTCGTTCAACCACAAGGTAAAGAAACCTACGAAAGACAAAAAGATACTCCAGCAGTAACATTAAATTGTGACGCCTTAGATAATCTTATTAACTCAAGTAGTATTACAGAAGTAAGAGAAAAACTTGTTAAATATCGCCGTTTAGTCAAAGAATATCGCGATAAAGAAAAAAAGGAAGGCGTAACAACTGTTACAGTAGAAAATGGTCATGTTACAGAAATAGGTCTTAATAAAAAAGTAGCAGCTCCTGAAATAATGAAAAAAGCTGAACAAACTCCAGGAGAAGCACCAATTGACAAAAATTCATTCTCAGTTAGAGGTCTTTACGAATATTTAAAAGAAAGAGTAATTGGTCACGATGCTGAATTAAAAAGTATCGCAACTACTTTAATAATGAACTATCGTTCAACTCCAGAATTTGGTACAGAATCAATCCTAATCGTTGGACCAACTGGTACAGGTAAAACAGAAACACTACAAAGTGCTGCTGACTATTTAAATCTTCCATATACTAGCTATAACACAGCTAATATAGTCCCACAAGGAATAAAAGGAACATCATTGGAAGATTTATTATACGTTTTATTAAGTAAAAGTGGTTTTGATATGGAAAGAGCTCAAAAAGGATTAATATTCTTAGATGAATTCGACAAGCTAGGTAAATCATCTCTAGATATAAAAGAATCAGTTAAAGACATATTATTAACTTATATTGCTGGTGGAACATTTAGCATAGACAAACCAACAGGTGATTATGAATTTAATACTAGAATGTTAAATAAAACATTTGCTGGTGCATTCTCCGAACTGTTTGAAGAGAAAAAAACTCCAATAGGATTCGGTACAACTAAACAAGAACAAATCCAAGTATTTAAACCAGAACTAATTACAAAAGTTGATTACTATGGCAAAGAATTAGTAACAAGAATCCCTCATGTATATGCATACGCACCATTAACTAGAGAACTACAAAGAAAAGTATTACTAGAATCAAAACTAAGCCAACTATTATTAAAAAAGAAAAGATATGAAAAAGACTTTGGTGTAACAACAATAGTAGATGAAAGTTATATCGAAGCAATACTAGATCAATTATCTCAACAAGATAAAAGTATGCGAGACTTAAACAATATGATTCTTTCAACATTAGGTCTAGTTGAATACGATTTAATGGATAACGAAGGAAAAGTAAAACAACTTATTCTAACTCATGAAACAGTAGAAGATCCTAGTAAATTTATATTAAAATAAAAAGGAAGAATTCTTCCTTTTTTAATTTGCAAAAATAGCCAGAAAAAAACTACTCAATAAGAGTAGTTATATTCAAGTGGTGTCCCCGAAGTGATTCGAACACTTGACCGTACGCTTAGAAGGCGTATGCTCTATCCAGCTGAGCTACGAGGACATTAACTCACGGAACATACTAATTATATAACATACTTTTCTAATTTGCAAGTCCAAATTCATCAATTTTAACCGAATTTATCGAAAATACCACGTTTTCAACCCCTAAAGTATCAAAAATAGAATAGGAAAGAGCATACTTAACTTCTTCTTTCAACTTCCCATCATAAACACTATCTAACAAAACCTCATTAAAATTAAGAAAAACTTCATTTTCAGTTGCTTCATAATTCATAAGTTCAACCTGATAATCTAAATGACTCGATAAATTACTATTATTAAATTTATTAGTCTTAGCATACTTAACAATTATATTAATTTTATCATCACCATCATTAACAACATAAGAAACAGGTACATAATAATTAGGATCACTAGGATAATAAACCGTAATCATTTTAGTATCAATAATTGAAGTAATATCAATCACTTTATTAATGCCATAACTCCTATCTAAATACAAATCTAATCTTTTATGAGAATTAGGTAACTCATTCAATTTTTCTCCTTCTACAAAAATCATAATCTTATTAATATTTTCTAACGAAGTAAAAGAGTAAATTAAACTTTCAATCATTTTTTCCTCATCATTAACACTAATATCCAAAAATTTCTTATTAAAATTCAATTTTATTAAATCATCATCAATCGAATAATCAAGTAATTTAACATCTTTATTCATAACACCATCTAACTTACCATTACCATAAATCAAACCCTTTATAATAGTGTTAACTTTATCATCTAAATCTTTATTAGTATCAATAGTAGTCATAACAACATAATCATCAGGATTAACTAAATAAATATTAATATTATCACAAGTATTTTCCTCAATAACATTTTCATTAATTTCTTCAGGATAACTATATAAAATAACTGCTAAAAGCAATAATAAAGTTGCTATCGAAATTCTTCTAAAAGTAAATACTTTTATCATTAAACCACCTATATAATTATATTAATAATAAATTAAATAAGAATAAAAACCCTTAAAAAGGGTTTATAAATTAATCTCATCAAGTCTCAGTAGTTC
>CAVAGO010000144.1:0-2824 GCA_963588075.1 bacterium
TAATAAAACCATTGAACCTTCTACCTTGCACTAATTCAGTTAATCTATCTGTCTTTAAATTAACTTGTTCTGTAAGTAATATAACATCTCTTTGATTACTTTCTAACTCTACTGAAGCTTTTTCTAGTTCACTATTTATTCTACTTAAACTTTCTTCTAAAGTACTTAAACTATTTCTTTTAGTATTCATTTGTTTCTTTATTTCTTCAAGTTCATATTTTTGATTCATTACACCATTACTATTTTTACTAGTACCACCAGTAATAGCTCCACCAGCAAATGAAATTTCACCTTCTAAAGAAACAATTTTATATTTATATTGAATCAATTTACCTACTTTATTTAAAGTATCAATATCATCTACTACAATAACATTTCCTAATTGATTTAATACAACACTTCTATATTTTTCATCATATTTAACTAAAGTATCAGCTGTCCCTATATATCCATCTAAATCTTTTATTTTAGCTAAATCTTCAAACATAACATTTCTCGGTTTAATAATTGTCATTGGAAAGAAAGTAGCTCTTCCTAATCTATTCTCTTTTAAGTAATTAATAGCTTCTTTAGCACACTTTTCATCTTCTACCACAATAACATTAGTATTAGATCCTAAAGTTGTTTCAATAGCTGTTACATACTTTTCAGGAACATCTATCAACTTACCTAAAACTCCATGAATACCATGTAATCTTATATTATTAATAACATTCTTTACACTATAAGGTAACTTAGTATCATTATTAATATTATCATTTAATATATCAACCTTATTACTTAAGTTCATTAACTCTTTATTTATATTATTAATATCATTTTGAATATTAAATCTCTTCTTTTTCTTCTCTTCGTTAACTTTAATAAATTCCATACTCTTAAGTTGTTTAACTTCTAACTCAGTCTTTATTTGTGAAATATCATTAGTAACATTCTCTATATTATTAGTTAAATTTAATACTTCTTCTTTCAAAGATAAAATATTCTCTTGCAATCTATCTCCATCAACTTCATATTTTTGTCTTTCAATAGTTATTTGTTTTCTACTTTGTAATTCAGCTAACTCTTTATTAAGATTTAATACTATATTACTTTTCTCTTCTATATCAGTATCTAATTTTAAACTTAATAATTTTAACTGTTCTACCTTAGAACTATCTGAATTATTTGATAAATTAAGTTTTTCTACTTCATCAGTTAAGAATTTAACTCTTTCTTTAACTTTTTCGTATTCAGTATTTATTCCTTCAATATCACTAGCTATTAAAGCTATTTCTATATTTTCTAATTCACCTTTATATTCTAAGTATTTCTTAGCTTTCTCACTTTGGTCTTTTAAAGGTGTTAAAGTAACTAAAAGTTCATCTATAAGTAAGTTAACTCTTGCTAAATTTTCATTAGTTTTTTCTAATTTTCTAAAAGATTCTTCTTTTCTCTTTTTGTATTTTAATACTCCAGCAGCTTCTTCAAATATTACTCTTCTATCTTCTGGTTTACTATTAATAATATCTGCAACTGCACCTTGTGAAATAATATTAAATGATTCTTTACCAGCTCCACTATCTAAGAATAAATCGGTAATATCTTTAAGTCTTACTTTTGTATTGTTTATATAGTATTCATTTTCTCCTGTTTTATAAACAACACGTTTTATTTCAATTTCATTAAATTCACTATTTAAATAATGGTCAGTATTATCAAATACCAAACTTACACTAGCACGTGTTTGTGGTCCTCTTGATTTAGACCCTGCAAATATAACATCAGTCATTGAGCCATCACCACGTAATGCTTTTACTGATTGTTCTCCTAATACCCAACGTACAGCATCTACTATATTACTTTTACCTGAACCATTTGGACCTACTACACCAGTAATTCCTTTATCTATATCTAGTTCTGTTTTATCGGCAAAAGATTTAAATCCTGTCGCCCTAATACACTTCAAATACATCAAAATCACCTATAATCTAGCTTGTTTATTATACGCATCCATTGCAGCTTTTTGTTCTGCTTCTTTTTTTGATTTTCCAGTTCCTCTACCATAAATAATATTATCTATAATAACTTCAACTTCAAATACTTTATCATGAGCCGGACCACTCTCTCCAACTAAACGATATTCTAAAGATTTTTTTGTTGTTTGAACTAGTTCTTGTAACTTGCTTTTATAATCTCCTAAGAATATACTGTGATTCTTTACACAAGGTATAACAACTTCTTCAAACAATTTTCTAGCTACATCAATCCCTTGATCTAAATAAATACATCCCATAATAGCTTCAAATATATCAGCTACAATAGTATCATTAATATTATTTAATTGCCCATGCCCAACACGAATATAAGGTTTAAAGTTTAAATATTCAGCATATTTCGCGCAAGCACCTTCACATACATAAGAAGCTCTAGTCTTACTCATATCACCTTCTGATAAATCCATATTATTATATAAATAATCACTCATTAATATTTGTAAAACAGCATCTCCCAAAAATTCTAATCTTTCATAATTATCACAATTATGTTCATTAGAATAAGAAGAATGAGTAAGTGCTCTAAGTAATAATTCTTTATCTTTAATATCAATTCCATATTTTTCTAAGAAATCCATTTTTATCACCTAACCCATTATAGCAAATAATATCAATATTTTAAAGAATTTACTTAAGTTATCCCTTATTTTTCACTATAAAAATTATTTATATACCAAAAAATTCATGTTTTACAAAAGATTATATTTATAGTAAAATTAATATGAAATAAAATTAGGAGGCTAACTATTAAAAGTCAATAGACTTTTTAGTAAATTAAAATTGGAAGT
>CAVAGO010000145.1:0-2820 GCA_963588075.1 bacterium
GGAGAATTAAATGATTACTACGACGCTACTGCTCTTGAATTCTTACCGGCATAGCCGGTAGTTTTTTTGTTTGACCTTAATGGTCAAACATAATAAAAGGAGTTCTATTTTTTAGAACTCTTTTTTAATTTCATTAATTCTTGTACTTCATCATTACTTAAGTATCTATATTCACCAGATTGTAAACCTTTTACATCTAAGAATGCTAATCTTTCTCTAGTTAATTTATTAACAGGATGTCCTACTGCTTCAAACATTTTCTTAACTATATGGTTTCTACCTTCTACAATAGTAACTTCTACTTTAGACTTATTCTTTTCTAAGTCTTTTTTCTTTATCTTAACTCTCTTAGGTACAACCTTAACTCCATCTACAACTACTCCACCTTTTAAAGCATAAATCTCTTCAGTAGTCATAACACCTTCTATAATAGCTAAATAAGTTTTTTCTACTTCATTAGAAGGATGCATCATTATATTAGCAAATTCTCCATCATTAGTTAAAAGTAAAACTCCTGTAGTATCATAGTCTAATCTACCTACTGGATATATTCTTTCATTAGTATTAATTAAATCAGTAACAACTTTTCTACCTTTATCATCACTAACACTACAAATATACCCTCTAGGTTTATTAAGTAAATAGTATTCTTTTCTAGTTTGTTTACCTAATGTAACACCCTCAACTACTATTGATTCATTTCCACTAACTTTAGTACCAAGTTCTGTTACCATTTCTCCATTAACATATACTTGTCCTTTACTAATAAGTTCTTCTGCTTTTCGTCTTGAGCAATACCCACTATTAGCTATAAATTTTTGTAAACGTTCCATATAAATCACCTGCAACTAATTATACAAGAAAAATTAAAAAAAGAGAAATTTTTCTTCTCTTTATCTTATAAAATAGTAATAAATTAAAAATCCTAGTACTAAAATACCCCCAATTACAATAGCAATATTACTCCATCTCTTCATATTGTGAAACAATTTATGATTTTCAACTATCTCTTCTTCAGCACTATAATTTATTTTATCTTTCTCACCATATGTCAAAGTTTTTACAAATACAACAAATATTCCAAAACCTGCTAATACTTTTAGTAATAAACTAAATTTTTGAACAATACCTTCTTTATCAAAATATACTAATAAACAAAGTACTATCACTAATAACACTGATATTAAAAGATTAAACCAAATAGATTTCCTTTTTTTAGTAAAATCATATTTACATCTTACACATAATTTAACATTATTGTAGTTTATCTTTCCACATTTTGGACAACTCTTTCTTAGATTATCAATATCTCTTTTACATTTTGAACATTTCCTTGTTCCTTTTATATTTAAAAATCCACAATGTGGACATTTTATTTGATTCTTTTTATCCATAATTATCACTACCTTTTATAATTATATCAAAAAAAGATTTTAGCGACAATTAAAGCTGTTACAATCCCACAAAAATCAGCAAATAAACCTACTCCTAAAGCATATCTACTTTTCTTTACTTTTATACTACTAAAATATAAAGCTAAAACATATATCGTTGTATCTGTTGCTCCTTGTATTACACTTGCTAAAAATGAAGTAAAACTATCTACACCATATGTTTTATATATTGTTGATAACATTGCTAATGAAGCATTCCCACTAATTGGTCTTAAGACAATCATTGGAATTATATCTTTAAATTTACCGCCTATTGCATTTAAAAATCCACTACCTACAAAAACATTAACTGCAAATATCATTGCTAACATAACTGGTATTATCTCTATTAATATTTTTAAACCATCTATTGCACCAACAACAAAGTCATCATAAATATCTCCTTTTTTTACAAAACCATATACTATAATCACTATCACTATAATAGGTATTATATAATTATTTAGCATTTCTCCTCCTAATAATATAATCTAAAGTTAAACCACATATTGTACTCATTGAAGTAGCTATTAAACTAGGCAATATTATACTAGTTGGATTAACACTACCATATCCCAATCTTAATGCTATAACACTCATTGGTATAATAGTTACTCCACTAGTATTTAAAACTAAAAAAGTTATCATTGCATCTGTTGCTCTTCCTGGTTCTTTATTTTCTTTTTCTAACTCTTGCATTGCTTTCAATCCTGCTGGTGTTGCAACACTTCCTAATCCCAACATATTTGCTGCTATATTCGAAGAAACATATTCTAAAGCTTTTTCATTTTTCACACTAGGCATTAACTTTTTTAAAAAAGGTCTAAGTATTCTACTAAACTTATAAAGTAAGCCACTTTCACTAGCTATATTCATAATTCCTGACCATAATACAACTAATGGTCCAATAGAAATAATCATATCCCAAGTATTATAAGAAGTATTAAGTATAATATCTCCCATTTCCTTATTTCCTGTACTAAAAGAATAAAAAATACCTATACTAATTAGTAAAAACCATATTTTATTTATCATTTAATCACCAAATTTTCAAAAATTCTATTAACTTACTTATAAAACTTTTATCTTCACTAACTTCTGGCTTATTATAATAAAGATTTCTACTACCTAAAACTTCTCCATTAAGTATAACTTCTACTTTACCAACAATACTCCCATCTAATTCAGGTTTACTACTACTCATCGTTACTTTAGTTTCAATTTCATCTCCATCTTTTTTTATCATATAAAAATCATTTCTTAATTCAATATTTTCTCCATAATCAACATTTTTATCTAGTACCTTAATTCTTTCATAATTATTAAAATATTTTTCATATAAGTCTTTATGATCACCAAAATCATTTCCATCATTAAATGTAACTAC
>CAVAGO010000146.1:0-2820 GCA_963588075.1 bacterium
ATATTTTTTAATAGGAATATAAAAAATTTAAGGTTGTTTAAATTCTTAGGATATTCAAATAGAGATATAAAATTTATTAATCTTTTCTGTAATATAATAATTGCTTTAATTGCTTTTCTTGTGTCGATTATATTATCGGTTGGTTACAAATACTTGATGGAATTAATTATATATTATAGACCTTTTATATTTAGTAAGTATGAAATTATATTTTCGTTAAAATATTTGATTTATATTTCAAGTATATCATTTGTATTTATTATATTAATTTCGTTATTAAATAATAAATCTATAAGTAAAAAAATGGAAGAATTTGAGTAGTAGAATGGATGATAAAAATGAGTAAAGTAGTTTTAGAATGTAAAAATATTTGTAAGAAATTTAGAAAGAGAAAAAAGAACTTAATTGTTTTAAATGATATTAGTTATAAGTTTGAAAAAAATAAAGTTTATGCAATTGTAGGAAGAAGTGGAGCTGGAAAAACTACATTAATTAATATTTTAGGATTGATTAGAAAATCAAATTCAGGAAATATTTTGCTTAATGGAAATGATGTAACTAAATTAAGTGAAAGGAAATTATCAGAAATTAGAAATAAAAATATTGGTTTTGTCTTTCAATCTTTTTACTTAAATCCTTTGATGACTGCAGCTGAAAATATCGGGTTACCAATGCTAATTAATAAAGATATTTCAAAAGATGACAGAAATAAAAGAGTAGAATACTTATTAGATGTAGTGGAAATTGAAAATAGAAGTGAACATTTTCCAAAAGAATTATCTGGTGGTGAACAACAAAGAATTGCAATTGCTAGAGCTTTAGCTAATGATCCGGAAATTATATTGGCTGATGAACCAACAGGTTCTTTGGATCCAGAAAACGAAGAAAACATTTTAGAATTATTAAAAAAATTAAGTAAAGAAGGAAAATGTATAATAATTGTTACTCATAGTAAGACTGTAAAGAAATATGCTGATGTAGTTTTGGAAATTAAAAATGGTAAATTAGAAGAGGTAAAAAATGATAAGAATACTAATAAGTAAATTTAGGGATAAGAAAGAATTCTTATTAACAATTTTATTTTTATTTGTTGCTAGTTTACTTATTATATTAGGACTATATAGTTTAAGTTATTATGAAAATCTAATTAATGTGATGGTTAGTAAAAAAGATGAAAATCGTATTATATCTGTAGATTATTATGAAAGCTATAGTGAAACTGAAGTAGAAAAAATATTAAACTTAGAACATGTTGATTATGGGTATGAAAAATATGGTAATTGGGTTTTAGAACATGATTATGATTGTGCAATGATACTAGTCAATTCTTATGAAAGTGAACAAATAATAAAAAGTGGAAGAAATATTGAAAACGATTATGAAATATTAATACCTGTGAATTTGGTATCGGAAAATGAAATTAATGTTGGTAAAAAGATAACTGTTAATAACGGAATAGAGTTATTAATAGTTGGAATTGTTTCGGAATATGGAAATTATATTTATACTAATACTGAAACTTTAAGGGGGATTGCTAATGAAAATAATGGATTAGTAGCAAAAATAAATTTAATTATAGATGAATATAAGAATATAGATAGTGTTATCGAAGAAATTGGTAAGTTAGGATATAGTGCAGAAAAAAAAGAAAATCTAGATAATGAAGTAAATGAAATAGAAAAAATTATTGAGGCAATAAAATTTGGAATTTATTTGGTAGTTCTTATTTCTGGAATATTGTTGTTTTATGCATTTAGATATATTAATAAAAATAATCAAAAGAATAAAGCATTATTAAAGTTATTTGGGTATTCGAATATATTTGTTAATTTTATTGAATTTATTTATGAATTAGTGATTACTATAATAGTTATGATTAGTACTTTATTATTGTATTTAATTATTTATTGTATATTTAGTTTATTGAATATTTATGTAGTTTCTTTAATTGATTTTATTTATATATTGTTGTTTGTATTTGTTTTGTCTATTGTTATTATGCTGTTATCATTTTTCTTTAGTTTATTCTCTTATAGAAAGATTGATATGTTGAATGTAATAGAAGAAAATTAAAAGTCATTTATGACTTTTTTTGTTTGTTATTATTGATTGAAATATTTTTTTGTAATAAGATTGATTTAGTAGAGAAGGTGAACTAATGAAATATTTGAAAGTTATGTTTGGTAATACTTCAGGAGCAAATAGTAATTTAGAGTATAAAATTAATGAAGTTAATATAGCGGAGAACTGGAATCCTAATGCAGATAATCCTAATGATATGGGTGGATTTAATTTTTCTAATGAAGAAAATATATTACGTTGGTTAGTAAGAGGTGATACTTTATATGATGTTACTATTCCAGAAGATGCTGAAGTAATAGTTGCAGATAATCCAAGTACACCTAATGGAGTATTTAGAAGTAATAAGATAGTTTTAAGTAATCCAAGAAGAGTTACTGATGAGGTGGCTTTAGAATTATATAGAAAATCTAATATGCCAGAAAAGACCTATTATAAATCATTAATTGCATTAGCTATATTAGGATGTAGAAATACTTGTATTGAATTAATAAAAGATAGAATAAATAAAGATAACATTGATTTAGTATTAAGTGAGATTTCAGATTTTATAAGACCTAGTAATCATAAAAGAATTGATAATTGTCATGCTACTTATACAGAAGTAATGACATGGTTAAATGAGATAAAGAGTGATTTACTTATAAGTAGATTTATTGATAAAGATATTTATACTAAAGTGTTGACAAATGATAGAGTTATCAACATAACAGGAGAATCTGGTAGTGGTAAGTCTTATTA
>CAVAGO010000147.1:0-2782 GCA_963588075.1 bacterium
AAAAAAAAATATGTTTTAATACGATTATTTATATTATAGATATAATTAAAAAAAAATAATAGAGGAGAAATTGATCTCCTCTATTATTAAATCAGTTTAATCAAATTCGACTTCTCCAGCAAAGAATTTGCGTTTGAAATCTGGATCTTCATCACCCATGAATACATCGATTGCGCGTTTAGCTTTATCAGCATCATCCATTGTTACTTTCGTTAATATACGAGTTTCTGGATTGATTGCCGTTTCATAAAGTTCATCAGCATCCATTTCGCCAAGACCTTTAAATCTTTTAATCGTTATATTGTTTCCCAATACTTCGTTCATTATTTTAATTAAATGATATATTGTACCTCGATATTCTTTATTACTTCTGATTCCTTTTAAATAGAATCCGTAATATTGAATATCTCTAAGTTTATCGAATATTACATTATACGTATGTTCAATAAATTCATTGTCGATAATGAGATTCATATGTCTATTTCCTTTATCAAATATAAACATATTCTTATTTCGATTTACAATATATCCATTATCATTAAAGATTTTCCATTTATTGTTAAGTAAATCGTTTATATACACAACAATTAATTCAATCAAATCGTGTTCCAGATTTAATGCATTACTAAAGTTATTAATCATGTTATCATAACCAACGGTAGCTTTAATAAAACATCTAAAGAATCCTTCACTCAATTTCTTTCCATTTTGAGCTGAATGTAATTCAAAACTTTGAATTATACATTCTTCCATGATTCTATTAAAATCATTCTCGGTGTGTAAGTAAATAGGTTTTTGTTTAGGAACTTCGATCGATTTGATTGGTGGTTGTGCGATAAACACATGACCATTTTTAATAATTTCAGGATATCCAAGATAAAGGAATGTTAGTAATAATGATTGGATGTGTGCACCATCATCATCAGCATCGGTCATAATTATAATATTTCCAAATTGCAAATTTTTATAATTTGGATTATTAGGCATACCCATGCCAAAGATTTGAATTAAATCAAGTAAAACTTTATTATTTGTAGTGTTAATATTGGTTCTAGCTACATTCAAAGTTTTACCAGTTAATTTATATAATGCTTGATATTTGGATTTCATTACTTTACTAACATTTCCTCCAGCAGATTCACCTTCTACTATAAAGATTTCTTTTTCTTCTGGATTATTGCTTGTACATCGAATGTATTTATCTGGATTAATTCCATTAGCAGCAAATGCAGATTTTACAGTTTTAGATTTGATTAAATTTTCTTTTAATTTTTTCTTTTCTGCTTCATATTTGGCATAATCTATAGCCATATCCACCAATTTCTTTGCTTCTTTTGGATTATCATAAAGCCATTTAATAAACATTGATCTACAAGATTGTTTTATCGGTTCATAAACTTCTTCAGAATTTAATTTCTCTTTAGTCTGACCATTATATAATGGGTTTGGATGCTGAACCCCAACAATTGCAACTATATTATCACTAATAATTGCTCCAGAAACATTTATATTTTTCAATGCCTTTGGAACAGCATCAGTTTCATTAATATATTGAGTTAAAGCCATTCCTAATCCAGCTTTCATACCAGACACATGTTGTCCATGAGCCACAGTATAAATACCATTTACAAACGATTTGATATTACTATCACCAGAATTATTTGTAGAATAGGTAAATACTATATCCCATTTAATATCGCCATCATTTTTTGGAGATCTTACTGAATTTGAAACGTTTAATTGTGGAATTAATGTTTTGATTTTCTTATTTTTGATAAAATCGTTTAATAATTCTGAAAATCCACCTTTATGATCAAATATCATTGGTTTCTGATTATCAATTTGATACTCAATGTGAATTCCAGGAATTATATAAGATGCAAGATTGAGATAATTTATAAATTTATCGATATCTCGTTTATTAGTTTGCATTATTTCATTATCAGAAGTATATTCGATGTAAGTACCATGTTTGGTATTACTATCTGGTAAGTCTTCTACAAATTTATTTTGTAATACACCTTTAGAATATTCGTAAATAGCGTGTTGAGCTTGATGATGAACTTTCTTTTCATCGTCATAAGCTAATCTATATACTTCGCATTTAAAATGAATAGATAGTGCATTTGTGGCTTTAATACCAACACCATTCTGACCACCAGAAATACTATATGCATTACGATTAAATTTTCCACCAGTATGAGGAACTGTTAAAACTTCATGTAATTTACCAATTGGAATACCACGTCCATCATCTAAACATGACATGGTTCCAGTAGTTGTGTCATAATGTATGTTACATAAAGACGCGTTTCCTGTAATTACTTCGTCACAAACATTTTGAAATGGTTCCGAGTCAATTTTGAATAAACCGTGTTGACCAATTGCATCGATATACATTGCTGGTCTAGTTCTTACAGCGGTCATAAAATCCAACGTTTCAATATTATTCTCAGAATAATTCATATAATTAAAACCTCCAATGATATATTCTTTCTTTAAATTGTCTATTATTTACTTTATTATAATATATAAATTAAAAAGATTTGTATATTAATATATATTTACTATTTTAATAAATAAAGTGGGGGTTATTTAATGTTTGATTTATTGTTAATCTATTTATTATGGACGTTTGCTTGGTTTTTTTACGAACCGAAATATTTTGTTTATTCAATTAAACAAATCATTAAAAAAATAAAATATACCATCAATCACAAAAAAGCATATTTGATGATAATGAAAAAATACAAACCTAATAAAATTACGATTAGAGGTGTAT
>CAVAGO010000148.1:0-2721 GCA_963588075.1 bacterium
TCTTTATTTTCATAATAATTTATTGAATATAAAAATTTTTTCAATAAATAATCCAAATCTATAAAAATATAAGTATTTTTCTTTTTATTTTCTTCAAAATTAAAAGTTTTGTCTAATTCGATATATTTGATTTTGTGACCATTAAATACATAATCTGAACTTTCTAACCATTCCATAATATTTGTTTAACCTCAAAAATATTATATATAAATACATTTATATTTAAATGTGAAAAAGCGATTAATATTCTAATATACTTTAATTATATTAAGGAGATAAATAATTATGGTTCAAGAAACTAAAACAACTTCAAATTGCTCAAGATGTGGTGAAAAATCGACAAAAGCTAGTGAAAAAATTGATTATGAGAAACTTTATGAAAAAATGAATGCTGATGTTCCTGTTTATACAGATATAAGAGGAAATATTCATGTAAATAAAGAGTATGCTGAAAAGTTTCCACAGTTAGTTCAAACTCTTGTTTCGGCAGAAATTGAAAAAAATAAAAATAAACCTCAATATTCACAGAATTATTCTTATTACAATCATGTTGAAGAAGATGATAAAAAATGTTCATGCGAAAAATTACATAATGAAAGTCCTAGATTTAGAGAAATAACTGATGCTGAATTTTATAATATTATTGATAAAATTTTTCGTTAAATAAATCTATATTTGACAGATCTTTAAAAGTTAATAATTTATATATTATTTTAGTGAGGATTAGAAATAATCCTGAATATTTATAGGAGGCCAAAATTATGGCTAGTAAGAAAAACATGAAGTCCGAAGTAGAAATGGACGTTTCTACATCGACAGAAAATGGATCTGTTCAGGAAACAGTCGTAACTGAAAATGTTGCATCTATTGCCGAAACAGAAGTATTAAAAGAACCTGTAACTGAAACTCCTGCCGAAGAGACCAAATCAGAAGAAGTCGAAGAATCAAAAACAAAGAAAAAATCTTCTAAGAAAACGAAGGTTGAAGAGAAAGTTGAGGTTTCTGAAACTGAAAAAGTTAACGATGAAATTAACGAAAATGCTGATGAAGCAGAAGAAGAAGTTGATGTTATCGATGATAAAACAGCTCAGGTAGCTGAAGAAACAAAAATCGTTGATACAGAAGTCAAAAAACCAAATGAAAAATTCTTTGGATTCGATAAAAAAGAAGCTCGTCGTTTCTTTGTTGATAAAGAAAGATTCCTTGGAGTAATTTTCTATAAGAGATTACTTATTGGAATTTCTAATGAAAATATCGACAAACTTGATTCGATTGCAGATTTTGCTGCTATCGTTTACAATAACGTCGAATCTCTTATTAAGTCTCTTAGATTTGATGATGTTGAATACATGAATTTTTCAATCGACGAATATAAGGCTCGTACATCAGCTTATGATATTGGTATTATGAGCATTGATGTTCCATTCACTGATAAAACACCACTATTCATTAATAAAATTAGAAAATTAGTGAATACAATGTTTCCACAGTGTTATATTCGCTCATCAAGCAATTGTCGAACAACGATCGATACTACAAAAACTAGTGATGTATCTTTACTTAAAGGATTTGTATCATTCTCATCTTATATGATTAAGAAAGGAACAACACTTAAAGTAAATTCTCGTTCAGCAGCTTATGTAAGTAGTATACTTGGTATTGATGAAAAGAGTCTTAGTGATATGAATCGTTATATTCTTTCATCAACCAAATTGAGTGCAGTTGATACTGATGGTATAATTCATAAACAGAAAGATGGCTCACAGGTTGTTGATAAGTATATGGATTATTATCAGACAGTCAAAAATAAACTTTGTGGTATGATCTTTGAGGTTACAAATGTAAAAGATGATAAATTCGAAGTTTATAGAACTCAGTATTATGTAAGAGTTAGGACTAAAAAGGTTTTTGATGCGGTAATTCCTTATGGGGTAAAAATTGTTGCAGATAAAATGGAACCAATTTGGGTATCTGACTTAAATGATATATTTACTTGGAAAGATCCTGAAAATAAGGCAGGTTTCTTGGGAAATGATGATATTGTGGGTACGGAACCTAATATTATCAATCTTAATGATGATTTGTCTCAGATTCAGAGTAATATCTTAGATGATATCGAATCTATCGATTGTGCTGAGTAAATATTATTTAAATTGGTCTTTAAGATAGATAAGTTTTATCAAATCTTTAAGAAATATCTCCCACGTTTATTGATGAAACGTTAATAAAAGAAGAGGGAATTCAATTCCCTCTTCTTTTTTTTTTATTACGTGGTAGGAAGTTCGAGTTGTGGAGATTCTTTAAATGTGATTAATATTTTAAGTTTTAATCCATTATTTTTACTCATAGTATTATCAGTTATATATAACTGATTATATTCATCAAGATTGTAAGATATATTCATATCTGGCTTCAAATCTAAAAAATCAATTTTTTCAACTTCGATTATATTTATGTTAAATGTTCCGTCGCTGTTTTTTGGAAGAGTTGAACAGGTGTTAGCTATGATTTTTTCAGTCCACTGTCCATATGATTCGTATTCATAACCAATATTTTCATTTATAAAATTCTTTGGATCGAAATTTGTTTGATAGTATGATTTGCCGACTGTCATTTCAATTACTATACTATTTTTAGGATAACTAGGATTAGCTATTTCTAATCCCATCATCTTTAAATAAGATTCGTAATTCTTTTTAGCCATAGTTATTTGTTCATCAA
>CAVAGO010000149.1:0-2649 GCA_963588075.1 bacterium
TTCTTCATATGAAATAGTTATTGCTATTGATTATAATACAGGTTCTGTAGTTTATATTCAGTCATTTCTATATTACTATACCAGATATCTACTCCATCATTTCCCTGTATAATAACTGTATTACCTAAGTTATCTTTTGTATTATTATAAACTATAATACCAGACTTTCTTACTTCTATTCCTTCATCTTTATTTATCTTAAACTTATACGAATTATCTATTATTTCATATTCTTCTATTGGCAACACATTAGCTACTAAAGTATCTTTTTCATCTTCACCACCAATATATTTATTATATATTTTCTTTATACTAGTAAAACTAATATTTTCTTCCAAAATCTTTTTATTAAAAGAATCTCTTAATTCACTATCAAAATTAGTAACTATTAAACAAGATAATACTATTATTATAGATATCAATAATTTACTTAACCAACTATTATCTTTACTTGCATTTTTCTTTAACATCATCTTCTTATAATACTTACTATCTTTCATATTATCACCATTATATAATATGAAAGTTCTTCTATTTTAATAACTTCTTATATATAAACATATATATTAATTGTAAAATTCCACCTATTATAAAATTTAAAAGAACAAACTCTTTTTTAAATAGACTAATTATTATAAAAAATACCATAAATAATATAATATTCTTCATATAATAGTATTTATTCTTTATTTTCATTTTTCTTACTATCAAGTATAAACTAAGTAATATAATTAAAAAGATAAATAACTTATGATACATAATATCAAGTAATCCCCCTACCAATATAATATTAAATATTTTATTTTTATCTAAGTCATTTACTATAAAATAAGTATCAATTGGTAAGAATATCATTACTATATAATCAAGTATAAAATTTAATATAATCATTTTACTTTTTTCACAACTCCTATATAATTTAGATTCTTGTTATTAGCAATTTCTATTTCTGCTTTCTTACCTAAACCATCACTATCATAAGTTACACTCTTTACTTTCCCTACATATATCCCCTCTAAGACATCTCCATATGTCGAAGTATACACTAAATCACCCTCTTTAATATCACTATATTTATCAAGTAAAGAAATAGTACCATTATTTAGATTTCCATAAGTATCATTTACCACAACTGAAATATTATAATCACTACTAAGTAATTTTACATAAGACATATTCTTTTCTACTTTATAAATAACTCCTACTAATCCATAATTATTTACAACAGCATCACCCACAGTTACTTGATTATCACCTAAATTAATAACTATCTCTTCATAAAATGAATATAAATCCCTATATAACACCTTCCCAATTACATAATCATCATATTCTATATTAATATTCTCTATCTTACTTAACTCTTTCTTCAATATTTGATTTTCTCTAACCAAAATTTCACTTTCTATAATCGTAAAATCATCATATTTTAAATAACTATTAAAATATCCAACTGCATATATAAAAATAACTACTAATAACAAAAGTAAACAATTAAACAACCATTCCTTCCTTCTTTTCAAATAAATCACCATTACTTTCTTTAAAACTATAATAATTATTTTTCCCAATAATTAAATGATCTATTACAGAAATCCCCATCATTCTTCCTAATTTTATAAATTCATTAGTTAAATAAACATCTTCATAACTCGGGCTAATCGAACCTGCTGGATGATTATGAATTAATATCATACTTGCTGAATTTAACTTAACAGCTTCTCTAAAAACATCTCTTGGTGTAATACTACTACTATTTACAGTCCCCACAAATATCACCTTCTTATCAATAACTTTATTTTTAGTATCTAGATAAACTGCCATAAACTTCTCTTGTAACAAATTTTCCATATCATCTCTAACTAAATTATATACATCATCGCCTGTCTTAATTTGATAAATAAGATCACTAGTACTAAATACTCTCTTTCCAAATTCTATTGCACTTATTATAGTTATTGCTTTTACTTCGCCAACTCCTTTAATACTCTTTAAACTATTAAAATTAATATCTTTTAATTCATTTATCTTATATTTTTTTAAGATATCTAAACTAACATCCTTTACCGATTTATTTCCAGTTCCAGTTCTCAAGATAATACTAAGTAATTCTTCATTTGATAACGCCTTCACACCATACTTTTTAAATCTTTCACGTGGTCTTTCCTCTATCGGTAACTCTTTTATTAAATAACTCATAACATCTCCTTATACTTATTTAAAACATTTAAATTAATAACTGAATAAGTATCACTACTACTTTCAATTAACATATCTTCACTACTACTTATACTATTTATAAATTCATCAGTAACAAAAACCTCCTTCAAATAATAATTAAGACCTATATCATCATAATAACTTTCTAACCTTTTAATAGCTTTATCATCATATAAAACAGCTACATAAACTCTAAAAATATCTTCATCACTAACAACAATCCCATTGTTTCTTTCTGCTACCCTAACAGCATTATCATAATTAGTAAAAGCTCCTATTTGAAAAGCTTTAGCAGTAAAAACGTCTTCACTTGGTGTCTTAATAACTACTTTATTAAAAATAAAATAAGCAATTCCTCCACCTAAAATAACAGCACTCAAAAACATTACCAAAACTTTCTTCATATTATCACCATCCAAAATATACCAT
>CAVAGO010000150.1:0-2621 GCA_963588075.1 bacterium
GTATATCCTTTATTAAGTAATCCTAGTTCTAAAGAATTCATATTCTTAGGTAATTCATAATTCTTAGATGATTTATATTTTAAATCTTTTCCATAAATAAACCATAATAGTCCACTTATTAAAGTTAAAACAATTGGAATAATTGTAGCAATTGCAGTAGTAGGAGTTAAATATATTTTACTATAATCAACTTTAATAGTTATTACATCATTTTCTTTTAGTTCTTTAATAGTACCTTCTATTTTATTGTTTTTTACATTATATTTAATAGTTTTATCTTTTTTGCCATTTAAGTATATATCTATATTACTTTTATGAAAGTCTTCATCTAAAGAGATATAAAATGAGATATTGTTAAGTGTACTATTGAATGTATTAGGAATTTCTATTTCATAGATATCGTTATCATACTCTTTATCAGTTAAACTATAACTAAATGTATATGTAGATGAAGTGTTATTTCCACTATTTATTTTAATTAGTTTAGTATCTTTTGTTTCAGCTGTGTAACTAGTGTTAACTTGTAAATCTTTAATATTTGATTTTAACTCTTTTTCAATCGAAACATTTTGTTCATCAAATAATAAATTTATATTTTCTTCATAAGTATATTCTCTTTTTTCAGATACATCGATTGTTATATCATAGCTTTCAACTTTATAATTACTAGCATTAGTTATACAAGGAATTAATAATATAACCAAGAATAACAAATAAGATTTTATTTTTTTCATACAATCACCCTACTATATTAGTTTTATTATATCATTTTTGTTTTAACAAAACTATATGAACTTTTTAGTTTATGATATAATGCTTTTTAGGGTGGTAATGATGTTTTTATTTGGTAAAGGTGAAAAGAAGAAAAAAGAAGATGTTATTCAAGTTAAACCACTTGAAGCTTCTGATATTTATATGCGTAATATTAATGAATATGTAGAATATTATGGTAAATTAATGGATGTAAAGAATCCTTTAGATGATATGGAATTTTATGAAAGAATAGCTGTTCCCTATTATAATGCAGCGATGAATATTGTTAATTTTGTTAATGATAATTATTCTGATGAAATGATTAGTTCTGGTGAAGTTGTTGATTTTGATATAAATGGTTTAATTAATCAAATGACTGATGATACTAAGAGATTATTTTTTAAACCAAATTTCCCTAGTCTTATTTATATTGATGAAGGAAGATATTTTACCCACTTTCATGTCCAAGATGATAAAGTGTATGAAGCTGAAGGGGTTGAAGTTTTACCTGGTTTAAGTAGAACCTTAGCAAATGAAAAGATAAATAGATTATTTGAAGGATTGAGTCCTGTTGAAGTTAGAGATTTATTACAACAAATGAGTATCTTACCAAGAAATACTGAGTTAGAGAAAGTTATAAAAAATTATAATGAATTAGTCTATTTAAATAAAAGATTTTTAGAAAGTGTTATTTGTTTATTGATAGTAGTTCAAAGAAATAAATACTCAATGAGTAAAGCAAGATTTTTAGCTGATAGCTTAGGTATATATTTTGATTTTAGTATATTAGAGCAAAAAGATGTTAGTGAAAAAAAGTTGGCATTGTGAGTTGTTAATAATATAATAGTTATTAACAATTTTTTTATGGAGGAAAACTTATGGAATTGAATTTCTTAGGACGTGGAGCGATGTTGTATCCTAGTGAAGGAAATACTGCGGCTTACTTTGAAGAAGGAAATAACCTATTCTTATTTGATTGTGGTGAGGATGTTGCTGCTAAATTAATTAAAGATGGTAAGTTAACTAGAGATACTGAAGTATACTTATTTATTACTCATACTCATTCTGATCATATAGGAAGTCTTGGTACATTACAACAATACTTATATTGGGTTTGTGGGAAAAAATTAAACATAGTAATAGATTATAACTTAGAATATATGCTAGAAATTAAAGCTATATTAAGAGGATTTGGATTAGAACCTAGTACTTATAATTTTGTATTAGAAAGAGATTTAGATAATAAGTTTGAAAGCTTTAATCAAATAAGATATATGAAAAGTAATCATGGAGATGTACCTATTGGTTCTGCTTCTATTATAATGAAGACTAATCAAGGGAATGTCTTGTATAGTGGAGATATTGCTGATAGTAGAATTATTAAATACTTTATACAAGTAAGTGAAGGATTTATCGATAGAATGTATATAGATACTAGTTATACAGATAGTCCTGTTCATTTATCAATACATAAACTTAATGAAGTTATACCAGAAGAACTAAAACATAAAGTTTATTGTATGCATATAAATAATAAAGATATACTTCCTATTATAGAAGAATATGGATTTAACTTAGTTGGACTTAAGGGAAGAGATTTATTAACTAGAGATATGGATACTATGACTGATGAAGAATTAAGATTACTTAGTGAGATGTTAGAAAGTAAACTTAAAGAAGTTAGAGAAAGACAAGAAGATAATATGAAATTAATCAAAAATTGATGATTAATTTCTTTTTTTATCTTATAGGAAAGTTCTTTGATTTTTTTGAAATACGTAAAAAAACGTTTACAAACATAAGTTTGTATTGTTATAATAATTCTCACTTAGTAAGGAGGATTAAAAATGATAGTTTATAAAGCATAT
>CAVAGO010000151.1:0-2526 GCA_963588075.1 bacterium
TTCCAAATCTAATTAAATTATATATTGAATATTACAATAATGAAAGACCAAGTTATTCATTAAATTATAAAACCCCAATTCAGTACAAAACTGAATCAGGGTTTTAATGGTTCTTTTTAAACTGTCTACTTTTAGTTGACTAGTCTAGATAGTATTTCTTTTTTCTTGTTTTAAAGTGTTATAATTTAGATAGGTGATATTATGAAAGATTTATATGAATTAGAAACAAGTTTATTTAAAGCAGAATATTTAAATGATAAGGAATATTTAGAAAATATTTTTCATGATGATTTTATGGAATATGGAAAGTCTGGTTTGATATATAGAAAGAGAGATACAATAGAATCTTTATTGGGAATTGGAGATAGAGATATTAAAGTATTAGATTTTTATAGTGAGAAGATAGATAGTTTAACATATATAGTTCATTATGTTTCTGTACATGAAGGAGATATAAAGGTTCTTAGAACTTCAATATGGGAAGAAAATGATAATGGATTACAGTTATTTTTTCACCAAGGAACATTAATGCATAAATAACTTTAATAATATTTAATTAATTACATATAATTTTTTAGTGTATAATTTAATTATTGGGGTGATATTATGGGAAAGGTTAGTATACCAAAATATACTTTAGGAGAAGAGATTGTTAATGCAATTAGTCATGGTTTAGGAGCTGGATTAGCGATTGCGGCATTAGTTTTACTTATTATAAGAGCTAATAGTGCAATAGGAGTTGTTACGGGAGTTATCTATGCTTCAATAATGATTATTTTATATATTATATCTTGTATATATCATGCATTAAGTCCTAGATTAAAGGGAAAGAAAGTATTAAGAGTAATAGATCATTGCAATGTATTATTAATGGTTGCGGGGACATATACACCTATATGTTTATCAATGTTAGGTGGTAGTCTTGGTTGGACAGTATTTGCAATTGTTTGGGGTGTTACAGTATTAGCAATAGTACTTAATTGTATAGATATTGAAAGATATAAGAAAGTCTGTTTAGCTTGTAATTTATTACTTGGTTGGGCAGCTTTATTAATAATTAAACCTTTAATAGCAGCATGTCCAGTTAATGGGTTATGGTTACTTATTGGTGGTGGAGTAGTTTATTCAATAGGTGCTATATTATATGGACTTGGTAAAAAGAAAAGATATATGCATTCAGTATTTCATTTCTTTGTAATAGGAGCAAGTATCTTACATTTCTTTATGATATATTTATATGTAGTGTAAAGTGAGTAATTATAGTTACTCACTTTTTAATACCGCCTTATTTTACATGTGTTATAATACTTTATGAATAGAATAGTGTACTAAGGTTGTGTAGTTATGAAGAAGAAAGTTATTTTATGTTTGATTTTATTGTTGGTTCCATTTCTTGTTAATGCATCTGATATTGATAAATTAGAATTAAAATGGAGCTTTACTGATAAGTTTTATAATTTTTCGGGAGCTTATGTTACATCGGATAATGTAATTTTAAAGATGGGAAACACACTTATCTCTTATAAAAAGACAGGAAGTACAGGTAATACATATACTAGTTCTGATAGTTTTGATTTACTACAAGTAAATGATGATGAGTTTATTTTGATTTTTGATGATAAATTAATTAGACTTGATGAAGATTTTAAAGAATTAAATAGTGTGTCTTTTCTTGGAGAATTAAGTGATTATTATTTAGATGAAGAAAATTTGTTAATTGTTACTAATTATGTAAATGATAATGGTAAAACAATATATTTGTATTCTTACGATTTTAAATTAAACGAGAAAAGTAAAGATAGTGTTGATTTATTTGGTAATTATTCTTATTTGGATTCAAATGGAGAAAAGTTGAGTATATCTGATACTTATGATAATACTTATTATATTAATGATGAATATAAATTTGTTCCTAAGAATAGTTTTACAGATGGTAGTTATTTTGCTTATAGTGATGGAGCTTTTTATCAATATAGTAGTGATAGAAAGTTAGTTAAAACAATTAATTTTGAGGATTCAAATGTTGATTTGTATAAATTTAAGTATTATTTATTAAACGATAAAGTCTATGTAAGTTCAGTAAGCTTAAAGGAAAATACTAGTGAAACAGGATATTATTACTATACAATTCATTTATATTTATTTGATTCTGGTTTTAATAAGTTAAATGAAAGTTCTCTATCAAATTCATTAAGATCGATGAGTTCTTATTCTCCTACTAATTATTATTATGGATTATATTTGAATAATAGTAGTGTTTATTTATATGATGGAAATGCTTTATATAATAAGTATTATAAAGTGAATGAGGATTTAAGTTTAACAGAAGTATCTTCATCTGAAGCAGTTCCTAGTACGAGTTCTTCTAGTACTTCAAGCATGGTTATTTATTCAAAAATAAACGATATGTTATATGAAGCTGAAGCAGATTCTTATCATCAATTTTCTTATGTACTTGATTCTGAAAATAATTATATTGTTGGTGTTTCTTTTTCTCCAGATTTTAATTTATCTTCTTTGAATGCT
>CAVAGO010000152.1:0-2389 GCA_963588075.1 bacterium
CTTACTATTTCTTGTATCATTATTATTCTTAGTTTTTTTATCATTAATAACTTTTTTTTGCTTATCTATTTTATTTTTCTTAAAGTATTTGTTTTTCTTATCTTTACTATCAACATTATCTTTACTTAAATTATCACTAACAATTTCATTACTAACACTATTCTTTAATGTATCATTCTTTTTCTTCTGATTATTTGATTTATTTCTATCTGAGTTTTTCTTATAAGTATCATTACTTTTCTTAACAGATGAACTATTTAAATTTTTTTCTTTTTCATTCTTCTTCATAAATTCACCTCTATCTAAAATAATAACATAAACCTAAAAACAAAAAAAGTTTAATAATTAAATTAAACTTTTATTCTTCTACACCTAGTTCTTTTTGCATTTTTGCATAATCAACTATATATTTTGTAATTTTTCCTTTTTTAACTTTTAATAATGTAATGTCTCCAACTTTCATATCTTTTACAGCTTTAGCATCTACATTAACATTTTCTGGATCATAATATCCTTCATTTAATTTATTTGATAAATCAACTGTATATATAGGTAAATGATCTTCTTTATCAGTATAAGCAAATACTAACATTAACATATCTGCTACATATTTACCTTTATCTGATTGATCATATATTGCTACATAATACTCTTTATCTGCTTTTTGTAGAATTGTTCCCATAATAGCAACTTCGTAATTAATTGTTCCAGCTACTACTTCTTCAGTTTCAGTTTCGCTCTTATCTTTAAATAAATCTTTAGTTACAAATAATCTTGTTGCTAAATATAAACCTCCTACACAAAGTAATACAACTAATATAACAATAACAAAATTTCTAATTTCTAATTGTTCAGCTGTTTGATATTTTACTTTATTTTTCTTTACTTTCTTGTTTTCTTTTTCCATTTAAACCACCTTGTCCCAATTATACCACATTTAAAAGGTAAATCAAATAAATGTTGTACTCGTCTTCTATATGATGGTTCATTATTCATCTATTTATTCACTATTTTTCTTGAACTACATTAGCTACACTTAAAGAATCTGCAATAGATAGTATTTCACTTGTTGATAAATCGTTACTTGCTAAGTAGTAATCTACATTATTATGTGACCAAGATAACGAATTCGTACTTAATGCTCCTATTGTATTACTTAACATTAGTGGATCTCCATATACTGGTATTATTTCAAATTCCTCACTAACATTTGCCACTTCCTCTATTAATACAAAGTTTTTATCACCATTAAATGTTAAAATTACTCTTTCTCCATCTTCAGTACTTACTGTTTCTCTATTTTTCAAAAACGTATTAGCAGGCACATACAATGGATAGACAATTTCATCAAATGTCGAAGTTTCCTCAGTAGCATCATCATCTACTGTTCCAGAACAACAATTTTCATCAATCAAATTTTCTACATCAAAATCACTTTTCTTTAAATTAGCTTTATAATCTATTTTATTAAACGTTACCTTAATCGCCATTATATCTTCAGTATCATATACAGCAACCATATTCAAATTCATTTTCTTATCAAAATATAATATTTCATACTCTAAATTATTATTATTTGGATAATCTACACCAACCTTTAAAGAATAGCCATTCTCCTCTTCTTTAAACTCCATTATTTTATTATTTTCCATATCTCTTACTAATGAATTTAATATGTAAGATTGACTACTATTATATGGCCATTCACTTTCAAATTTATAACTTTTATTTAAACTAGGAGTCACTACATACACATCTCCATCATTACGTAATATAACTTGTTCATGATTACTTAATGTATTAACCATATCTACTTTAAAATAATCATCATCCATATAATAAACTTTTATATCGTACTCAAAAGTATCTTCTCCGTTGTATATCTCCATACTACTCTGTGCAATATACGACTTAGATGACTCAACTTGTTCTTTAAAATTCTTCACAAGTTCTTCTTCGTCAACCTTACCACACCCTGTTAATAAAAAAACACTTATCAACAATAATATAAATTTCTTCATAACACCAAACCTTTTCTAATTAATAATATTTATCAAAAAAATAATTATTCATACATAAAACAAGAATAATGACCAATACTATAAATAGAAAAGGAAGGTAATTATGGAAATAGTTAGAAAAATAGCTCTTGTATTAACTATTATTGGAGCATTAAACTGGGGCTTAATTGGATTATTTAATCTAAACTTAGTAACATTACTAATTAAAAGCTCAGTAATAAATAACATTATTTATATTATTATTGGAATAGCTTCATTAATAAGTATTACAAATTTATTCCAAGAAAAAATGACTCATTAAGAGTCATTTTTGGGTTGTATTATAAATAGTGTTGGTGAGTATTTTCATCAATACTATTTTTATTTAA
>CAVAGO010000153.1:0-2357 GCA_963588075.1 bacterium
GTAGAAATCCAATTGTATATATTTTATCAAATATTTTTACATATTTTTCTTTATTAATAATTATAAAAATATATTTTAAAGACAAAGCATATCCACATATCATAAATGGCAATAAAATTAACTTACCGTTAGGGGTCTTAATATATAAATGGGTTAAGATAATCGTAAATATTATGGATGTGATTAATTTTCTTATATTATAAACATTTCTCATTTCACATATTCCTCTTTCTTTAAAATACTACATCGCTTTTATATTCATTATCTTATTTCCGTTTTCTATCAAGTTATTTCCATAAATATAAAAGTTTTCTAACAAGCTATCAAGGTTAGAATATTTTCTAATATTATTTGTATAAGTTGTTGAATAGATGCAAACAGTATTATCTTTTTCTTCTATAATATATTCTAAACTCAAAAACTTAAATGAAACCTTTTTCGTTCTATTATAAATATCTTTTATTGTTTCAATATTATTCACATCGATCACCACATTTCATATATACTATTATAACATGAAAAATAGCAAATTTATTTCAATTTGCTATCTAATTGTTGTATAAAGCTAATATTTTTAATCTTGACATATAACTATTTTAAATATTATGATATATGAAAAGATGATATGTAAAATTTTAATCTCTTAACGGTTCAATT
The DNA here is from genome assembly GCA_963588075.1 of bacterium. Lineage (GTDB taxonomy): Bacteria > Bacillota_I > Bacilli_A > RF39 > UBA660 > Coprovivens. The sequence goes on from CAVAGO010000153.1 coordinate 658, forward strand.
TTAAGAATTATTTTGCATTGTCGTCTTTTTTTCTGGAGGAATATATTTAACTATATCTTTTATATCTACACCATAAGCAGATAAAACATAAACTATTCTTGATAAAACTTCTTTATCAATTCTAATAATCTTATCGTCGTAATACTTTTTAACAATTTCGTGATTTAATCCAGTCAATTTTCTCATTTTACTAATAGATATTCCTGCTTTATCCATTGCTTCTCCTACATTACAAACATAATGTCCGTAATCTCCGAGCATTTCCAATATATCAATTTTACTTTGATTATTCACTGCAGCTCCTCCTTTCTTCATACAACAATCCTTACAATATAATACTATCATAATTGTTGTTTTTATATCAGGCTCTTGTTTGTGTGTCGTACTTGTGGTATAATCAAGCTGCAGTAATTGGGACAAATAAGATACATTGTGATAAAATGAATAATGAAGATTGATTACTACTATTAAAAAAGATTGAAACTCGCAATTCCAATCTTTAGATTTTAGGATTATTCCTTCAAGAAATCATCTAATGACTTTTTATACAAAATACTAAACTTAATTAAAAGTTTTAAAGAACAGGTTTTTATTAGATCATTCTCTGATTCAATTCTACGCAAATAATCATAGGACATATCTAATATTTCTGCAACATCTGAAAGTGCTAAACCACTCTCATGACGGAATTTCTTAATATTCTTGTATATAATAGGCATATAATCCTTATTCAATAATAGTTGAAGTTGATCTTCGTTTTTCACTTAAATCACCTCATAATATATTTTCCCATAAATATTAATAAAATAATGTGTCTTAATCGTCCCGACAATGATATAATTAGATTGGATGGTGATATACTTTTAGTATTATGATGCAGTACAATTTAGTAGTAAAATTTTTAAGCAGTAGTAAATATGTAGTTTTGTAGTAAAATTTTTATTAAATGATTTTTAAGTATTACAAAATGAAATATAACTACTGTTTTTATTATTTTAACCATAAATATTAAATTTATGAGAAAGTGAGGAAAAAATGAATAAAATAATAAAAACAATAAAAAAAGAATTAGTTGGTAAAAAAGAATTTAGAAAAAGAAAAGAGTTAAGTTTAGCTATGATATGTAGAAACGAATATTGTATAGCTTATAACAAAAAACAAGATATTCCAATATGGACTTTTATGCTAAGGGAAGATAAAGTTAATATATTCATATATGATGAAAACGATAACATAATTTATGATGGATTAGTTAAAGATATACCAGATTATATATTTGAATATGGGGAGGTATTTGCATCTGTATCATTTAAAGGTTTAAACTTAGAAGATAATATAGCAACTAGAGAAAATTTCTATTTGCTTAAAATGAATAATCCTTGTTTAAAGGAGAATAAGTAATATGTGGGCAACTGTTGAATTAAATGATGAGATAATAAAATTTGTTAAAGATGTACGACTGCATACAGAAACATTTGATGAAATTAAGGAATTAGTATTTACAAAAGAGAGATTAAGTAAAGAATGTAATATTCTTGATATGATGAACTTGACAATTCAATTTCAAGATATTAAAAATTCTGCTTTATCTAAAATAGAAAAACAAAAACAACTAAATTTCCCAGAAGGATTTGTTGTAGAAAGATTAATGAGTAAATATTTTAATAATGAACTTATACCTGTTGAAGAACATATAAAGC
>CAVAGO010000154.1:0-2334 GCA_963588075.1 bacterium
ACCATCAACTCATCAACTAACTTTACTACTGAAGGTGAATTAATATTATCTTTCTTTAATGTTCTTAATGCTCCAGTTCCACCAATATATTCTAAAATATTCTTCGCTTCACAAAATAAGACATCATTAAATATCTTTTGTAATTCATCTAATGAAGCATATTTATCTTCAATACAATCAACATATTCTTTATATAACTTTAATTTAAAACCAGCTACATCTTCTATCTTAGTTGGATAAACCATTCTCTTAGATTTCTTAATACTAAATAAGAAAGCAATATTTACTTTATCATCTTCTGATAACTTAACATCATTATCTACCATACTAATAAATAATTCTCTATATCTTCTAAAATTATCTAAATATTCTAAGAAACATGATATAGCAGAAATACTATTTTCATCATCTACTTCGTAGTAATTATTAAATAAATATTCTTTACATCTAACAAAGTCATCTGTCATATCTTCAAACATTATTTCTATTATTTTATCCAACCAACTTGAATATTTTCTACTACCACTACCATATTGCAAGAAAGCTCCAAAATTAATACCTAAATTACTAATAAATTTCTTTATATAATCATAATTATCTAATATTAATCTAGTATCATAACATTCTATTAAACTAAGTATATTATCTACATCATCTTCATTAACAAAACATTCTTCTAACATAACTTTCTTTACTATTTTATGAACACTATCATCATCAAAATATTCCATTAATTCATCTTTATCTATTAGTTTAACTTTCTCTCTCACTAAATCTTGATTATCTTCTAAAATCTTTCCTGCATTTTTTTCGTAATGCCTTTCATCTTTAATTTAAATAATTCTTCTGCTTCATACTTCTTTAAACATTCTCTTATAATATCCTTTTTCAATTCTAAAGTAAGCATTAATGTTTCATTATCTAAATACTTTTCTCCCAATAATAAGAAGACATTACTTTCATTAATCTTTTCTTTTATCAACAATCTTCTTACTGGTAAACTTAAAGATTGATATCTAATTGTACTTATTAAATCAGCATCACCATTTTTACCAGCATCCTCAAGTATTTTATCTTTACATCTTTCAAGTATTAAATCTTGTATTTCTTGTGGTACAACACTTTCTACTTTTAAATAATTTCTTGCATCATAAGCACTCAATCTATTTATAGCCATCTTTAATTTACGCTTATGTTTAGTAATAATATAATTCTTATATTCCATTGGTAACTTCTTAATATTCAACCAATTAAGTAATTGAAAATCATATAAATTGTTAATAACTTTATATAATGTTTTACCTTTTCTTTCTAAAACTATTTTAATTAATTTACTATCTCTTTCTTTAAAAACAGTAGTTGCTATTACATCTAACTCAGCTCTATCTATTGCTTTACAAATTTCTTCTTCCTTATGTTCAATCAAGTATTCTACAAAACTACGTGGTGTTTTATAGTTATTTATTACATCAAGAATATTTCTATAATTTAAAGTATCAGAATATCTCTTTATCTCATCTGCTTTTATTTCATAAATTAATTTCTCAGTATTTGGAAAAGCTAAATACATTATCTTAAACATATTATCTATATTAACTTTTTCTCTTACTATTCTTTCTTTAACTCTCTCAGAAACTTTAACACTATCTAAAACTCTTCTAATATCATATTCATCATTAAAACAATTATCTAATATATAATCTTCAAAATCCTTAGGCAATTCTTTACTAAGCAATTTTACAACATCTTCAGATTCTCTAATATTTAATCTAATAATTTCTTTCCTTATTTCTCTATTAACTGCATTATCAGTAACTGCTTTTACTAAATCTTCTCCATATACTTTATCTATAACAACTTTTTTAAATATATCCGGACATAAACCACTTTTAATAAACTTCTCTTTATTACATTTTATCTTCTTAAATTCTATAATTAATCTATCTATTTTCTTTTTACTAGCATCATCATTCTTTGTTGATAACTCATTAACTTCTTCTGTAATCATCCTTTTTAATTCATTTGGTATTTTTGAATTAAAAAGATATTGAACTATCTCTTTAGGAGTTAGATGTTTTATTTCTTTTCTTATTTTTCTTTGATTATCTCTTATTATATCTGCTTTCTTATTTTTAGATAAATTAGTATTTACTATGTAATCAAATATACTCTTAGTAACAAACCACATCTATACCACCCCGTAAATCGTCATTATTCTAACACAAAGACATACTCAATACAATTAAAAAAGTCCTTTATTAAGGACTATTTTTTTCTTCATTTAATTTCAGAAGTAAATGCACTTTCTTACTCCCCACGTGCATTTAGTTTTAT
>CAVAGO010000155.1:0-2247 GCA_963588075.1 bacterium
ATAAAGAATTTATGGAGTTTGTTAATACAAGACCAGAGAAAAATTTCTTTCAAACAGTTATGATGAAAGATAGAATAAAAAATGAAGGAACTGAAGTATATCTTGTAGGTGTAAAAGAAAAAAATAAAGTTATAGGTGCTTCTTTTATTGCAGATACAGGACATAGATTTATGGGATATAAGACTTTTGAAGCTTATAAAGGATTTATACTTGATTATGAAAATAAAGAACTAGTTAAATTTATGACTGAAGAAGTAAAGAAATTTTTAAGTACTAAGAAAGCATTAAGATTAATAATAGATCCTTATATACCTAATGTATCTAGAGATATGGATGCTAATATTATAGATGGTGTTGATAATAGACATGTTAGGGATTATTTAGAGAGTTTAGGATATAAATATAATGAAGATGGGGCACAAGTTAAATGGTGTTATTGTTTAGATATTAATGGTAAAACTAGTGATGAATTATTTAATGATTTTAGAAGTAGTACAAGAAATAATATTAATAGAACTAATAGTAAATTTAAGTTAAATGTAAGAACATTAAGTAGAGAGCAATTAGGGGAATTTAAGAAGGTAACTAGTGATACTTGTGATAGAAGAGAATTTGCAGATAAGAGTTTAGCTTATTATGAGAATATGTATGATGCTTTTGGAGATGATGTTACTTTTAGGATATGTGAAATAGATTTAGATACATATTTAGAAGTGTTAGAGGATGAGGTTAGTACTTATACTACTAAGATAGAAGAGTTATCTGATTCTTCTTCAAATAAGAAGAAGAAAGAGGAAATGCGTAAGAATATAGAGAATAATAAGAAGAAGATTGAGGAGACTAAGAAATTAAAAGAAGAAAAAGGTAGTGTTATTCCGTTATCAGCTGCAATGTTTATGTTGTATGGTGATGAGATAGTATATCTATTTAGTGGTTCTTATGCAGAGTATATGTCTTTTTGTGGACAGTATAGGTTACAGTGGGAAATTATTAAGTATGCAGCTGAAAATGGCTATAAACGTTATAATTTTTATGGTATTCAGGATGTATTTAATCCACAAGGTAAAGATTATGGAGTATATGAATTTAAAAAAGGATTTGGTGGTTATGTAGAAGAATTACTTGGTTCATTTATACTTAATATAAGCTTTGCTGGAAGATTGTATGATGTACTTAGAGGACTTAAGAAAAAGATAAAAAAATAATAAAGACTAAATATTTGAAGTGAACCCCAAATAGTTCACAAGAAAAAAAGAGACTTAGGATTTATTCCTAGGTCTTTTTGATTTTAATCTTGTTGTATTGTAAAATAATATCCAATCTTCTACAAGTTTTTGGTATTCTTGTAGAGAGGTTATATTATTGTTGTACAAAGTTTCTTTCTTCAATATCGCATGAAAAGATTCCATTGGTGAATCATCAATTGGTGTACCTTTTCTAGACATAGAAATTTGAATATTGTTAGATTCGCAAATAGCTTTGTACTCAAAAGACGTATACTGGAATCCTTGATCGGAATGTAGGATTAAACCAGATACGTTTTTTCTTTTGTTTAATGCTTCGTTTAATGTATCTATAACTAATTGATTATTATTAAATTTGGATATTTTATAACTAACAACTTTTCTATCGTATAAGTCAAGTATTGTAGAAAGATATAATCGTTTACCAGCGAATATTAAATATGTTATATCTGTAGTCCATATTTTATTCTGAGAATCTACATTAAATTTTCTTTTTACTAAATTTGGTCTTACATTTTCTTCAATTCTTTTATAAGTACTATTTTTCCTTTTTTTATGGTATTTAGGCATCAAATAGTATTTTTTCATTAATCTTTGAACCTTTTTGTGATTAAATATTACACCATATTCAATCTTTAAACCTTCTGTTATCCTTCGATATCCATATGTACCTTTTGAATCATTAAATACTTTTTTTATCATTGTATAATCCAAATAATCTGAATCAGCTGCATTCCTATATTTATAATAAGTTCTTTTACTTATTTCTAAAACAGCACACATGTTAGATAGTTTATATTTATTAATATATAAATTAATAAAAGTTACTTTCTCTCTCGTTGTGCCTTGAGGAAGGCTCGGTATTTTTTTAATATTTCGTATCTTTCCTTGTAATCTTCACGCGTCAAATCTTTTTCTTTAGGACGACCTTTTTGTTCTGAAATAGTAGTTCCAGTTTTATTGTATTTAACAACCATAGTATGAACTGTACACCAACTAATGC
>CAVAGO010000156.1:0-2241 GCA_963588075.1 bacterium
GTATTTATTATATAACACATCTTTTTATTATAATAATTTAAAATAAAAAGATCTCCTTCATTAGGTTTAATTGTACGAGGAAGTATAGTTATGGAACCAGCAGTTACAAACGATTTAGTTCCTTCTTCTCCTTCATCACTCGAATCTATTGGAGAATTAAATTTAACTTTAAAATTTTTAATTAACTTATATTTAGTTTCATCTTGTGCTAAATCTGAAGGCTGAGAATTAGAAACGGCGTAATTTGATGACGAAGATGATACAATTTGATAATAGACAACTGGAGAAAGAGCTCCAACCATATCTATAGCAGAAGTATTTTTCATTTTTTGTTTTTCATCGATGATATTTGACATCATATCTGAAATCGCATCATATTGAGGTTTAGTTTCTAATTTTTCAGTTAAAGGAGTTTGATCTTGCATATATTGGCCATTATTACCAATATCATCATACCGAACAGGCATAAATTTTATTTTCCTCCTATAATAAAAATATATTAATTTGTCGAAATATATCATAATATGGGGATGTAAAAATTGACAATTTTATATATTTTGAATATAAAAATTAATTTTAAGGAGTCGATATTATGGGTCTTAATGATAGATTAAAAGGTTCATATTATAAGAATTATGAAACAACACTTGCTTCACGAACTTCTATTTATAATACAATAAATGAATTAAAATCATATTATACGAATTTAGTTGAATTGATTACAACAACTAGTGATAAAATTACTGATTATCGTACAGATATGAAAGCAAAATTGAATTCTATAATACTTAAACTTAATGTAATAGAATATAATCTTGATAATTTTCAATTAGAAATTGATTCTTCTCTTGAAGAAAAGATGAAAAAATTAATGGAAAATTATGATACAGATTTTGTAGAATTTGTAAATAGTTTTGATACTAACTTGTATAATCACAGTAATCTTGAAGATAGTTATTCAACAGGAAGTGATATTACTGAACAATCTGTAGATGAATATGAAAAATCGATCGAAAAATTAAACACTAAACTCGGAATTCGTTGGTTTGGTGGAAAATTCAATGATAGGTTATTATTAAATAAATTAAAATCGATGTTACATGTAGTAAAATCGAATAAGTATGAAGGAATTAATCAGGAAGATTATATAAATTCTAATTTGATTCTTGATATTTTCTTATATTCTAGTAAAGGTATAACTTGGTTAACTCTTGGCCGAAATGCAACGTTTGGATATAACATTAAAGTTAAGTACCATTCTCTTAAAAATAAGAGTTTGAATATTAAAATTAATTCAGAAAATTATTATAATCCAAAATCATACGAATTGAATGAATTCGATTTAAATTTATTACTCAATCTTGGTTACACCGAAGAAGATATTACAGGCGGAAATATTTATTTTAAAATAAAAACAAATATTCCAAGTAATACTTATTCAGGATTAGACGAATATTATTTAAATGGTAGTGATACTATTAATGAATATAATAGCAAACGAATCATTAAAAATATTGGAAAACGTCACGTTGATTATAATAATAAAGATCATGCATATAATATGGATGAAATCACTGATTTAGAATCATTTAGAGAAAAAAATAAAATAAATGATAAGAAAACAGAATTCATTCAAGATTTTGTTGATGAAAATAACGATAAATCAAATACTTATAGTGATAATGATTTTAGTCTTTATACTGATATAAATATTGATAATAGTAGCGATAATTCTAAAATTGAAATTGTGACTACAACAAAACGTAGTAATGATAATAAAGAAATTGTCGGTTTGAACGATAGTATTGGAGCTATCATTGTTGATAATTCAGAAAACAATACTGATTATGAAAATACTTTTATATCTGATATAAACGATAATAAAATAGATGAAAATGAAAATATTTTGTATAATGAAAATAAAGACAGAATAAATTTATTGGATTATCGTGATGTTGGAAATAATATTGGGTTGATAACTGAAAATGAGAATACGTTTATAATTAACAATGAATTAGATGATAATAATGAAGCTATTATTAATGGAAAAGATTTATCATTAAAAAATGATATAAATCCGAGTTTAAAAAATGAAGTCGTCAATAACGAATTATTAGATATAAATACTAATACTAACTTTATTGAAAATCCAATAAAGATTAGTGAAAATGGAAACTGTTCATTTACACCAAATAAAACAACTAAAAAGGAAATACTTATTAATGAAGAAATGATGCTCAT
>CAVAGO010000157.1:0-2205 GCA_963588075.1 bacterium
TTCCCAAGCACTAACAGTTTTATCAGAAACATTTAATAATCTTGCTAAATCTTGTTGCGTAAACTTTTTCTTTTTACGTGCCTGTGCAATAAGTTTACCTACGTCATATTTCTCTTCCATAGCAAAACTCCCTTACAAATAATACATATATTATAGCACAAAAGAAAAATCCTCAATAAACAAAAAAAAGAAGTCCACAAAAAGAACTTCTTCAAGAAAAGTAAATACCCCTTTTCATAAAAACCTTGATGTCTTAAATAATATCACTAACAATTAAAAAGTGCAAATTTTACTACAAAAAAACTTTTATTTTTTCAATAAAAGTTCTTACATAGCTAATCTAACAGCTTCTTCTTTTTGACTTACAACTTTAGTACCAGGAGTTAATAAATCAACTAAGTTAATTTTTAATTCAGATACTGCCATATGAAAGTATTGATTTAATAACCAAGGATTATTAAGACTATCTTTTACAAAAGATAACATATAATCTCTAATTTGTCTTACTTCTTCCATATGATAATTAGTTATAATATTTAAAGCATTTAGATTACCTCTAGAAATATGACTAGCAATTCTAAATTCTAAATCTTTAGCTATTTGATTTTCAGTTACATTTTCCATTTTCAAATCCCCCTCTTGAAAACAACTAGTGACGATAATACCAAATAATCTCAAAAAAATCAACTTTTTCTAAGAAAAAACTTACTAATTTCTTAGTAAGTCTTTATTTTTGACAATTTTCACAATAGTAAGTACTTCTTCCACCTACTACAATTCTTTTTATAATAGTGTTACATTTCTTACATTGTTCATTTTCTCTTTTATGAGCCATTAAATTTTGTTGGAATCTACCAGTAACTCCTAAACTAGAAGTATAACTTTTTATTGTAGTCCCTCCACATTTAATAGCTTCCTCAATTATTTGCTTAGAAGATTCTACTATTCTTTGACAATCTTCTAAAGTTATTTCAGTCCCTAACCTTAATGGATTAATCCCTGCTGCAAATAATACTTCATCTGCATATATATTACCTAACCCACTTATAATAGTTTGATCAAGTAATAAAGTCTTCATTGGTAATTTTCTTTTTCTAAAATTATCATATAAATACTCTTTAGATAAGTTATCATCTATCGGTTCTATCCCTTGTTTTCTAACTCCTTCAACAGTATCTATATCTTTTTTTAAAACTAAATTCATTCTGCCGAATTTTCTTGTATCATGATATCTAAGTTCTGTATCATCTTCAAAAGTAAATATTACATGTTCATGTTTATTAATTTCTTCTTCATGATTCTTTATAAAGTATTTACCTTCCATTCTAAGATGACTACATAAATAATAGTCTCCTATTTCAAATAATAACCATTTGCCTTTTCTTAAAATATCACTAAATTCTAGACCTATTAGATTATTCTTGAATTCATTTATATCTGATTCAATCATTCTTTCATATAAGACATTAACGCTTTTTATTTTTTTTCGCAGTATCCTTTTTCTTAGTGTTTGTCTTACTGTTTCCACTTCTGCTATTTCTGGCATCCTGTTTTTTACTCCTTACTTTAGGTTTCTTTGGTTTAATATCTTCTAATAGGTTAACTTCTACTACATCAGCAATCTTTAATAAGTAATCTTCTAAAGTTACCACAAATGTTGTTACATCTATCATAGTTAAAGTATCTTTAAGTACTATATTACATTTAGCTTTTCTTAATCCACCAAATGAATTTATATTAATACTTACTAACTTCTTAATTTCACTTCTACTTTTAATTTCATTTTCGTATTCTTCTAATTCAATCTTTTTATCTTCAAAATATCTAAAACTATTTCTAATAATTTTAATACCTTTAAAAATAACATATAGAGAAATTAATACTGTACCAATTATATCTGCATATTTAAATATTTCTACCCATTTACTAACTTTTGAAAGAATTAATACAACAAGTATAATACCTGCCATATAAAAATCTATATTACTATTTATATTACTAAAACCTAATATACCTTTTTTCTTTCTATAATTACTATTTGAATAAAAACATCCTGCCATATATCTTGCTAATACACTAATAAATAAGAATAATAATATTAACCAAGATACTTTTTGTACTTTAACAATAACACTCCAGAAGATCATTCCTAGTCCTAATAAAATTACTAAAAATCCCCATACTGAACTAATTATTCCTTTATAT
>CAVAGO010000158.1:0-2196 GCA_963588075.1 bacterium
ATATATAATAGAATAGAGCGTGATAAAGATGAAGAAAAAATATATTCTAGCATTAGTAGTAATCGGAATTCTATTTACACTTACTCTAACTATCGGAACAGGTTATGGTTTATATATTTCTACATCAGTAAAAGATGATGAAAATGCCACTACTTTAGATTGTTTTAAAGCTTATTTTTCACATAGTGATACTATAGAACTAAAAAATATTGATCCAGTTGTTAATGAAGAAGGTAGAGAAACAAGTCCTTATACTTTAACAATTACTAATATTTGTTCAGAGTCAAAAGAATTACAAATTCGTTTGAATGTTCTACCAGAAACAACTTTTGATACAACTGCTTTAACTTTAGAAGCAGCAGGTAATATTGAATTAGATACAATTCTTTACAAGAATCTACCAAATGCTAAAACATCAAATGAAAATGTTGTAACAAGTAAACTTGTTGGTAAGATAGCTATCGAACCAAATGAAACTATTAGAACAAATATAAAATTATGGTTTGATGAGAAGAAATCACCAGAATTATCAAAAGAAGATATTTTTAAAGCTCAATTTGAATTAATTGATACAGCTTCAACAATTAAAGCAACATTCTCAGAAGTTTTACTTAATAATACTAAAACAACAACTGATACTAAAGATTATAGTGAAGCATCATATGTCGAAGAAGGTCTACATCAAGTAGATACTGACGAAGGTAAGAGTTATTACTATCGTGGAATAGTTAATAATAACTATGTAAAATTTGGTACTTACACCTGGCGTATAGTAGGTATAAATCCTGATAACTCTATTAAACTAGTTTTAGAAAAATCTGCTACATCAATGTATTACAGTGATAAAACAAATGCAATAGATTATACTGGATTAAAATATATTTATTATGATGAAACAATTAATAATAATGTTACAGATTTCTTAGAACAATGGTACAAAACTAATATTACAGATAAAAACTTAGATAAGTACGTTGTTGCTTCTTCATTCTGTAACGATTCAAGTTATTTTATAAATAGTTATCATACATATTTCAATGGATATACAAGACTAATTACAGATAAACGACCTTCATTAGTATGTCCAACTACAAATGCTGACTTTGGTGGTACATATAAACAAAAAATTGGTTTATTAACAGCAGATGAAGTAGCAATTGCTGGTGGTGTATATGGCACAAACAACTACAATTATTACTTATATAATGGTGAAACATTCTTTACTATGACAGGTGCTGATTATTATAACTACACAGCTAACTTATTCATAGTAACAAATACTGGAGCACTAAGTACCGCCCCAACAACTAATTTATATGGAATACGTCCAGTTATCAACATTGCTTCAACAACAACAGTTAGTGGTGCTGGAACAATAGATAATCCATATACTATCGATATAGACGAATAAAATACTGTATTTTACAGTATTTTTTCTTTTTATACGTTCTTATTTTTTCTTACTTTGTCGAACCTGTTTAAAACCTTAAGATAAAGCTCTATATTCAATGTAACAGGTGATAAAAATGACAGAACTAGATACTATCATTGAATTACATAGAAAACTAATATACAAAATAGCATCTAAATTTCATGACATAGACAAAGAAGACTTATTTCAATCAGGAATAATTGGTTTAATAAAAGCTTATAACAACTACAAACCATCAGAAACAACCAAATTTACAACTTACGCTTATAATTATATCTTTGGTGAAATGTATGAATTTGCTAACAACATGCGTAGCATCAAACTAAACAAGAATATTTTAAAACTCTACAAAAAAATTGAACAAGCCAAATATCTATTAGCTCAAAAACAAGGATACTATCCAAGTACTTCAGAACTATCTCTTTATCTAAGTATTGATGAAAATATCATAAGTGAAATTGAAAGAGCAACATCTACTATCATGAGTTTAGATGTTGAATCAGAAAGACCAATCTACGAAACAATTTCATCGCCAAAAGATTCAATTAATCCTGTATCAATAGATTTACAAGATTCATTAAAAACTCTTACCCCAGAAGAACAAGATATAATAAATTATCGTTATTTCAAAGATTTCACTCAATCAGAAACAGCTCGTATTTTAGGAATGTCCCAAGTAACAGTCTCTCGCTATGAGAAAAAAAGTTTATCAAAAATGTATAATTACTTAAATATTTAGCCACTATATTAGTGGAGGTTAAATA
>CAVAGO010000159.1:0-2125 GCA_963588075.1 bacterium
TCATTTTCTGCTTCCAAGCTTTCTTTTTCTTGGTTGCATTAGTAATATACCAAATTCAATATTACTTTGTCAACTTTTTTTTCACTTTTTTTTGAAAAACTTTTTTGATTGACATTTTTCAGCATATTTTCGGTATTTTTTAATGCTTCTTTCCGAAACATCTTCCTCAGTATATAACAAAAAATAATTAAATGCAAGAAAAAAATCAAAAAATTTTAATTTTTTTTGATTTTCTCATAAAGTTCGTAATATTTATTAACTATTCCAGCTGCAAAAGGTCCAGATTCACTTCTTTTTAAATCAATTAAAAATGATAATTCTGATTTTATTATAAAATCTAAATCTTCAGAATAATGCATTATTTTTTTATGGTAATTATATTCATTTCGATCTAAAACTCTAAATCCTCCATCTGGGAACACTCTTAAGTCTAAATCATAATCAATATATTTTATTGATTTTCCATCTATAATATATGGAGAAGCAATATTACAATAATAAAATAATCCAAACTTTTTTAATTGACCTATAATATTAAACCAATGCTTTTTATAAAAGAATAATACAGCTGGTTCATTAGTCATATGACTACGACCATCTTTTTCAGTTATTTTTGTTCTTCCATTTCCGCAAACTAAATATTCTTCATTATTTTCTAAAACGACCGCCTCTTCAGAAGTATGTTCTAAAGAACCGTCATGCTTATAACAAAAAATCTTTAGCTTATCTCCTACTTTAATATCATTCATAAAATCCCGCTTTCGCATAACATTATATAATATTTTTTTCAAAATAACAAACAAAGACACCAAACCGGTGTCTTTTTTAACTTAATAGCTCAATCGCTTTATCTAATTGCAAATCGTAAATAACATTTTCGCCATACTGAAGATCAATATCATAATCAGGAACAATTCCTACTTCATCTACACATTCCCCATTAGGTCTTAACCACTTAGCTGATGTATATTTAATCATTGTATCCTCATAATACTTCATTGTTTGGACTTTTCCTTTACCAAACGTAGTTTTACCTACAATTGTAGCTCCATATGAGTCTTTAAGTGCTGCTGCTAATATTTCTGAGGCTGAAGCCGTATTACCATTAACTAATACAACTATATTATATTTCCTACTCTCTTTCGTTTCATCTTTATGTGTCGTAATCTTATTCTTGTTTTCCAAAGAATATATAACATCACCTTTTTTCAAAAACAAACTAGCAATATCTGTTGCTGCATTTAAATAACCGCCTGTATTACCACGTAAATCTATTATTAACGAATCAATTTGTTTATCTTCAAGTTCCATTAATGCATCTTGAAAATCTTCAAAAGAATGCGCTGAAAATGAATTTAATAAAATATAACCAATATCTTTACTTTTATCTTCACTAACTATAATATCACTTGAAACAGAAGGGATTTCAACTTCACTAACCTTTATCTTAAAAGTTAATTCTTCATCATCTCTTTTTACTTTAACTTCATTTTCTTTATCTTTATATAATAAATCAGCAATTTGCTCATAATTTTCCATTGTTATTTCAGTACCATTAATATTTATAATCTCATCATTAGCTTTAATTCCTACTTTTTCAGCCGGAGAATCCTTATATACCTGATAAACCATATTTCCCATTGCTACAATTCCTATACCTTCATAAGCACCATCTAAAGATTCCGATAAAGAATCAGTTTCATTCTTATCTAAATATATAGAATAATTATCTTCTAAAAAGTTAAGCATTCCTTCTAAAGCAGCTTCAATCATCGCATCTTTATCAACTTCTTCATAAAAATTATCAACAATCTCTGAATAAGTTTCTAAAAACTCTTTAACTTTAACATCTGATACAACACTACTATCTACATAGCTATAATTCTTTTGATATTGATAATTCAAAATAAATCCTGTAAACACACAAGATACAATAGCTACTCCAACAACTATAATAAGTAAATCAAAAATATCCAAAGAAAATTTACCATTAACATATCTTTTTTGTTTATTCTTCTTCGCCTTTCTTTGCTGATATCTTTTCACTGCTGCACTCTTTGAAGATTTTTTTAAACCTTTATCTTTTTTAAATCTATCAAAAAAAGACTTTCTTTCAGTTTTATCC
>CAVAGO010000160.1:0-2088 GCA_963588075.1 bacterium
CCGATATTCATTTTGGAAAACGTCCAGATAGTGAAAAACTTTATGAGGAACTATTGAATGGATTTATTAAACATTGTAATTCGGTTCATCCGGATTTAATTGTAATTTGTGGAGATTGTTATGATAAAAGGGTGTTAATCGATTCTGAAGCTAATATTTATTTAAATAAATTTATTTTTGATTGTATTAATACTGGAGCTACTATTTGTATATTTGAGGGTACTGATTCTCACGATCGTCATCAAATCAATAGTTTTGCTCATTATATATCTCCAAAATTCTTTATTATCAATAAAGTTAAAGAAATTGATTTGTGTGGATTACATTGTTTAATACTTCCAGAAGAATATGTAAGAGATAATACTTATTATAATGAATATATTAACCCAAATAAAAAATATGATTTTGTTTTTGGTCACGGAATGTTTAAACATGTTTCCATGTCTGGATATCAAAATTTTGAATATTCTAGACATCCGTTCACATTCGATTATTTGATGTTTAAAGATATAGTTAAATATTATACTGTATTTGGTCACATCCATATACATTCTGAATATAAAAATAAAATTATTTATAATGGTTCATATTCTAGATTGAATTTTGGTGAAGAAGAACCAAAAGGGTGGTATGAATTTAATTTGGATAAGAATAAATGCGAATATTTATTTATTGAAAATAAACTAGCTCCTATTTTTAAAACTATTCAAGCTTCATCTCTTCCAGACGAAACAGAAAATTTACTAATTCAACTTCGTGGGTATGCCGAATCGAATGATTTTTTACGAATCAATATAGATACTGATATTAGCGACGATAAATATAATACTATTTATGGTTTTTGTAAAAATCGTGAAAATGTGGTTATTAAAAGAAAAATCAAGAAAAACGAAGTGGTTAATACCACAGTCGAAATAAATCAATCAGTTCAAGAGAAACAACAAGCTCTTGAAGAAAAGATGAATAATTATAAAAATATGAATTTTTATCAAATAACTCAAAAAATCGCAAAAGAAAATTATAATGAAAATATCGATGAAGATTATATAAATAAAGTTTTAAATACTCAATTATAACTTAATGTAATGTAAATATCAAAAATATTTTTATTTATATATTTATTTTACAAGTGTACACTATAATAATATCCTATAGGAGGTTTAATTTATTATGGAACTAGAAAATCCAGTTGATTTTGGTGGTGAATCAATCGACAAATATGATATCATATCTGACGATTTGATTTGTAAAATTAAGAATCTGAATCCTATTTTAGGAACTCCAGATGACCCTATGTACGATCGATATAAACAATATCGAGATGAATTTGAGAATGCTGAATTGATTGTAATCGATGCGAATGCACTTAATCGAAATTCTGTTAATAATATGGATCTTAGTGGTACTTATGGTTCGGCTGAAGATTTACCAAGTAATTTCTTCCAGTTATTAGCAGATACTCTCGAAATCGCATTTGGTCACAACGAATTTGATATGAATTGTGAGAAAAATGAGTATGAAGGATTTGAAAATTTTACTGCATTTGGTGCTACTGAATTTAGTTCATTAAATGCAAAATATTAATAACAATAAAATATAAATAAAAGAAGTTGGTATAGATATTGTATTAACTTCTTTTTTTTTTATTAAAAAAACATCTTATTTATAGATAGATATAAACGGGTTATATTTGTATCTATAAATCAACAATATAAAATGTCCTGTTGTTGCATGTTTTTTTTTTCATTTAACACCTCCTTAAAATGATGTAATTGCTGTCTGTTGGGTTACAACGCTTCTAAAACCTCCTCCTTATGGGTTATTATACCTCCGCTTGGTTAGATCTTGGGTGGTCGTCGATCATCAGATCTAATCTTTTTTTTTTACAGGATTACATCATTGGATTAACTGGAGAAGTTAATAATTTATTGAAGATTTTCGATTTACATAAGACGGTCGAAAATTTATAATTCTTTAGTCTTATTTTCCATATACATCTTATTTATTTTCTCTCAAAGTGTTAGTAGGAGAAATTTCTCCTACTAATATTTTTTTTTATATATCATTTATTTATATATTATTATAATG
>CAVAGO010000161.1:0-2081 GCA_963588075.1 bacterium
ACTTGGTTAGTAGTCTTAATATTTTTATTTACTTATGATTTATCAATAGTACTTTTTGGAAGATTTGGATTACAAAAATGGTTGTTTATTGTACTTATAATATTTTTTATATTTGCAATATATTTAAATACAAGAAAAGTTGGAATAGGAATTACAAAGAATAGAATGGTTTATGTTAAAGTAAGTCATTTAGGTTATAAAGAAAAGAAAGTATTTGAAATACCTTATGATAAGATTAGATATATTGATGTAAGAAAGTTCTTCTCTTTAGTATTTGTAAAAATGACATTTATTAGTGACTTAGGAAGATTGGAAAAAATAAAATTTAACTTCCATACATTTATGATAGGTAGTGAAGACTTTAGAAAAAATAGTAAAGCAATATATACTAAGTTAGTAGAAGTACAAAAGATAGTAGATAAGGGTGATTTTTAGTGTTACAGATAAAAAACTATAGTTTAGAATACTTTAATTGTAAAAGAGTAATAAATAATCTTAATCTTTCTGTTAGAGAAGGAGATATTTATGCTTTTGTAGGAAGAAATGGTGTTGGTAAGACGACTACTATAAAATCAATAGTGGGAATTAATCATATTACTGAGGGAGATATAGTACTAGATAAAATTAGTATACTTAAAGATCCAATTAAATATAAAAGTATGATAGCTTATGTACCAGATAATCCTATATTATATGAACATCTAACTGGAATACAATATCTTAACTTTATAGCTGATATATTTGAACTTACTTATAAAGAAAGAGAAAAAGCAATAAAAGAATATGCGACAAGATTTGAATTAATTGATGACTTAAATGACTTAGTAAGTAGTTATTCACATGGAATGCGACAAAAGCTGGTACTTATTGGAGCATTTATGCATAATCCAAAATTATATGTACTTGATGAACCTTTTGTAGGATTAGATCCGAAAGCTTCATTTACATTAAAAGAAATACTTAGAGAAAAAGCCAAAGAAGGTAAAATAATATTCTTTTCGACACATGTTTTAGATGTAGCAGAAAAACTTTGTAATAGAATAGCAATAATAAAAGATGGTAAATTAATTGTTGATGGAGATATGGATAGAATCATAAAAGATAAATCATTAGAAGAAACATTTATGGAGTTAGTTGTAGATGAATAAGTTATTTAAATTAATATATGTTAATTTACTTAGTTTATTTGATATAAATAAAATAATTATTGCTAGATCAGAAGGGGTTAAAAGTAATTTAGAAAAAAGAACTATTATAATGGGGATTATTGCAATAGTTTATGCTGTAATAATATATAATTTATTTAGTATTATGAATTTAGAAGATAAATGTTTGATACTAAGTGTTGGTTATTTTATTAGTACAATATTTTGTTTTATGATGAATCTATTTACAATAGAACCATTAATATTTAAGAATGAAGATAATGATATATTATTTTCTTATCCATTAAGTAGACATCAGATATTATTTAGTAAATTATTTAATGTATATTTAAAGAATATGTTTATAGTAGGTATTATAATGATATCTTCATTTATATCTTTTTATAAACAAGTAGAGATAGTTAGTGATACTCAAGTAATAATGGGAATTTTAAGTACTTTAGTTATTCCATTTATACCTATGGTATTAGCGACATTAATATCTTATATAAATGATTATTTTAAATTAAAGAATAATAATAATTACAAGTATAAAATATGTAAATGGGTGATTGTCTTACTAATTGTTATAGGATTATTTTTATATTTTAAAGATGTTAAGATAACTGGATTAAATCAAGGTATTAGTGCAATAAATGGTAAGATGTTATATCTATATCCTTTAGTTAACTTATTTTATAGTGCAATAAAGTTAGAAAGTTTAATATGTTTTATTGCTTTAATATTAATTCCTATTATAGTAATATATCTTTATACATTAGTTGTTACTAATAATTATTTAAGAATATGTTCAATGTTAAAGGGAGTTAAGAAAAAAGAGAAATTTGAATATAAAAAGACAAGCAATTATGGTTCTTTAGGTGGATTAGTAAAAAAAGAATTTATTAGTTTATTTAATAATAAAGGGTACTTAGC
>CAVAGO010000162.1:0-2036 GCA_963588075.1 bacterium
CCATATACTATTAAATTTTGTCTATAGACAAAATCATCTAAATTATATCTATCAAATAGTAGATGAATAACACTGTCTTTTTGGAAATGCGGATAATATTTTAAAAAGCTTAAAAAACTAGCATCTTTAGTATTTAACGCTCTTAATAATTTAACAACAAATCCTCTTACATCACCATTATGATCTACTTCTAAAGCAGTATTTTCTATTATTCTAAATAGGTTATCAGTGGCTAATCCTATTTTATGTTCATGTATGTCAAGAACTATTACATCAGTCTTATCGCCATCAAACTTTTTATCAAGCATTCTATGTAGTTTATGTTCATAACCTTCTTCATCATCAACAACTAATAATTCATTATCTTTTAATTTTAATGATGATAAATTTAACATTTTTTCATCATATTCACTAATTCTTAATACAAACTTTCTTCCCATAATAAATACCTCCTCCAATATTTAATTATTATCTTCATTTAATATCCTTAATATTTTTATTAAAATTTCTTTAACCATAATGGCCTCTTCTTCTAAATATAATTTATACTTTTTATTACTTCTTCTTATCATAAGTTTAGAATAATTATCCGCTTCATCTTCTCTATTTATAGAAATACTATATTGTTTATTTATTAAAGAATTAAAGAAATTATCTCTATCTTCAACTTTATTATTTCCTTTAAACATAACCCAAATTACAGGAATACCATCATTAAAGTTATCTTTATAATAATCATCTTTGCTATTTAAATCTATTATAATTTCAATATTATCATTATTAATATAATTTTTATCTACACTTCCATATAAATATTTCATATCTTTACTTTTGTTATCAACATTTAACTTGATTCCTTTGTTTTCTAATTGCGGAATTAATTCATTCCAAAATAATTCCCTTTCATTAATTATAACTGACATAATTTGCCTCCTTAATATTTAAACATTACAGATGGTGTAATGTTTAAAATTACACCATCTATTTACTTTTTTAATCTAATATACCACTAACATCTATTACATTACCTTTTTCATCAACCTTCAAATCCCCTTGTAATAAAGCTTTTAGAACGACTCCGTGACCGGCAGGTAATATAAAGTTAACTACATCTTTCATACTTTTAACATTCATAAAATCATCTAATGTAAAATATGGTTTAGTGTTATTTTTCTTACATCTTTCTAAATACGATTCATACCTTTTTTTCTTAGCTAATTCACTATAATAATTGAAAGCATCGAAATCAACTATGCAAATCTTCTTACCTTCATCTACTAAACTCTTTAACCATTTATAACTTTCTGTATTATAAACAAGCTTAACATATTCTTTAAAATATATTTTTTTACGAGCGGTAAGATAATCCATTTTTTCATATTCACCTTTTTCTTTATTATAATAAGCTGAATATAGGCAATCTTTATTTTCGTAACCTAAAGTTTTATTAGGGTGTCTTAGAGTGTCATGATCGAAATCATCTCTTTCAAACATTCCATTTCTCCATTCTAACCATTTAGAATTAGGTTTACCATCAGTATTATGACATGGGTATACCTTAGAACATTGCCAATAAATTTCGAATAACTTACAATCTACACCATCTTCTCCTTTAACATGTCCGATGTAGAAAGGAGATAAGTCCTTCGCGAAACTAAGGTGGTCCTTCATGAACTCCTTATTTCTAGTACATCTACTTGTACAATCGATAATCATGTAATCTCCTAAGTTATCACATTGATTAGTATAAAATGAGTTTGTGAACTTGACGTTCATTGGGTGGTGTTTTAATAATACTATATTTTTATTTTCCATATTTTTATTATCTCCTTTTTAATTTTCCATAAATAATAACCAGTTAAATTATTTATGAGAACATATAAAATATAACAAAATAATTACATTTTGTCAATTCCTTTTTTGTCTTATTTTTTCGGAACACCAAAAAAAGACAAAAATAAAGATGTTTAAATCTCTTTAACCATCCTTATTTATAATATATTTAATTTTTGTCGAAAGATTCGTAAAATTCTTTA
>CAVAGO010000163.1:0-2007 GCA_963588075.1 bacterium
TCTCAGTAGTTCTAATATAGCTTGTGTGCGATCACTAACACCAAGTTTTAATATTACATTAGAAATATGATTTCTAACTGTCTTAACACTAATATTTAATTTTTCTGCTATCAAATCTGTCGAATTATTATATATAAGCAACTGAAAAACTTCTTTTTCTCTTTTAGTAAGTATTTTTCTCATAATTGTTACATCCTAACACTATATTTTATGAGAAAAATAAATATAATGTTAATTGAACTTAACAGTTATATATTTATCACTAGAAAACTCTTGTGCAACTCGTCTTATCACTTGATTAGCTAAAACATAATCGTGTTTAGAAGAATCAATTACAATCGTAATATTAGTCCCATTTATTTTTACAAATGATTCAAATTCAAATTCTTCTAGTATTATTTTTTCTATTTTTTGTTCATTACTTTTGTTATTCGAAATATTCATTAAATCATCATAAGCATCATTCTTAGCTTGCAAATCAGTAGTTTCACTTAAAATAATATCTTGTAATTCATTAATTGTTTCCATCATTTCTTCATCACTTTGAACTCTTAAAGCAACTAACTCAGTACTTTCATTAACTACCAATGTCGTATCAGTAGTATCAACTGTTTCTATGAATTCACTCAAATCACTTTCGTTCATACTAATATAGAAAATACTAAGTACTAAGATAACACTAAATAAAAAGGTAAACCAAATACTTTGTTTATTAATCATTATATTCCTCCATTACTAATAAATAATATTAATTGACATATAAATTTATACTTTTTATTTTACTAATTTATTTTTTTGTATTATCATATTAATAGGTGAGACACATGAAAAAAACAAATAAAAATAATTTAATTATCTTTGCGATAGTTGCTATAGCAATCTTATCATTAGGTACTAATATAGTATATGCTGCTACATCAGCTAAGTTAGCATTTTGTGATTATGCCGGTGTTAGAAGAGCATTCAAAATAGCAGGATTAATTATTAATATGGTAAAAATAATTGTTCCATTATTAATAATTATTACTGGAATGATTGGTTTTGCTAAACCAATTATGTCAGGTAAGACAGAAGATATTACTAGTAATGCTATGATTTTATTAAAAAAAGTAATCGCTGGTTTAGTAATATTCTTATTACCTGGTATATGCGATTATGCATTTAGTTTAATTCCAGATTACGATGATTCAAGTATTGCTGCTTGTACAACTTGTTTACTTGATGTAGATGGTTGTACAATCCCTACATCAGATCCAGTTACTTACACAGAGTAGAAATTTCTACTCTTTTTTTATTTTTTTAAAAATTTAAAAGGAGTTTTTTTCTTCAACCTAGTACATATAGGGTGAAGGGAGTAATTATGCAAACAAAATATATAGTCAAACAAAACGATATAAAAGATTGTGGAATATGTTGTTTAGAATCAATTATAAAATACTATAACGGATACATTCCAATGGAAACTTTACGACTCGATACAAAGACTAACCATAATGGAACAACCGCATATAACTTGATTAAAACAGCTCAAAAATATGGCTTTAACGCCATTGGCAAAAAGATAAACGATTTAAATGACAAAGATATTCTATTACCAGCAATAGCTCATATAATAACTGAAAAGGGCTTAAAACATTTCATTGTAGTATATAAAATAACAAATAAATATATTCTAGTAATGGATCCTTCTAAAGGTTACAAGAAAATTCCTAAAGAAGATTTCTTAAAAGAATGGACCAACGTAATCTTAATAATGAAACCCTATAAACAAATACCTCTATTTAAAATCAAAAATAACTTATTTTTATTATTCTTAGAATTATCAAAAAATGAATCCAAATTAATTATCAAAATATTAATAACCAATATTATAATAACAATCCTTTCTATAATATTGAGTTACCATTTAAAAATAACCATTACTAGTATTGAAACAAGTTATATCAATAGTATTATCTTTATAACCATAATATTCTTTATAATAAATATTCTAAAGTTATATTACAC